>CAXBLH010000202.1:0-9485 GCA_963976315.1 uncultured Dyadobacter sp. | reverse complement strand
GTTAGAATCCAAAATTGAAACAGGTATTTTCGGTGCAGATATGTCGGTGGCTTTAACCAATGACGGCCCGGTAACAATAATTATTGACTCAAAAAACAGACATTAAGATGACTTTACAAGAAGCTCAAGATCAGGTGGATGATTGGATCCAAACGTATGGTGTTCGTTATTTCTCGGAACTTACCAATATGACGATTCTTACTGAAGAAGTGGGCGAAATGGCCAGAATTATGGCCAGAACTTATGGGGATCAGTCGTTCAAAAAGTCCGACTTAGATAAAAATTTAGGGGACGAAATGGCCGATGTTCTTTGGGTGTTAATATGTCTTGCCAATCAAACGGGTATTAACCTAACCGATGCTTTTGAAAAAAATATGGCTAAAAAAACGACTAGAGATGCGACAAGACATATTGATAATGAAAAACTAAAATGAAGTAATTTGAAAATATTCTTTAATGCACCATATCACGACTTTTTTAGTATAGCTTTCGGCGGCCAAATTGTCAAATCTTTACTGAAAACGATTTTTAATCTAATTGTGGGTTTCGTCTATTTGATAGCAAAAGTCTACCTACAAAACCAGTCTTGATTAGATCTCAAAGAAATACCATATCTATGGTGATAAATTCTATTAAAAAAGCCCGCTATTAAACGGGCTTTTAATTTTACATATCTAATAATAATCGCATGGGATCTTCCAGCAATTGTTTCAAGCGGACTAAGAAACTTACGGAATCTTTTCCATCAATTGTTCTATGGTCATAGGAAAGCGCTACATACATGATCGGGCGAATTACAATTTCACCATTCACGACCACTGCACGTTCAACTATATTATGCATTCCCAAAATGGCAGATTGAGGAGCATTGATAATTGGAGTAGAAAGCATAGACCCAAAAGTACCACCATTGGTAATAGTAAAGGTACCGCCAGACATTTCGTCCAAACCTAATTTGCCATCACGCGCTCTTACTGCCAATCTTACGATTTCTTTTTCAACACCAGAAAAAGATAAGTTTTCAGCATTTCTGATTACAGGAACTACTAATCCTCTTGGAGTAGATACGGCAACAGAAATATCTGCATAATCGTTGTAAACCAATTCATCACCGTCAATATAGGCATTTACAACTGGGAAATCTTGAAGAGCAACAGTGACGGCTTTTACAAAAAAGGACATAAATCCTAGTCCAACCTCATGTTTTTCTTTAAACTTATCTTTGAACTTCCCACGTAGGTCCATAATAGGCTTCATGTCCACCTCGTTAAAGGTAGTCAACATGGCAGTTTCGCTTTTTACAGCTACCAACCTACGGGCAATTGTTTTACGTAAAGAAGACATTTTTTCACGACGCTGACCTCTTTCCCCAGAAGGAGCAGCCACTGGAGCAGCTGCTTTGGCAGGTGCAGGTGCAGAAGCTGGTTTAGAGCCTGCTTTCATGGCATCGTCTTTCATTACTTTTCCACCAGGGCCGGAGCCACTGATATCTTTTGCGTCCAGTCCTTTTTCAGCTAAAATTTTAGCTGCCATAGGAGAAGCATGCTTTTCAGAAGCAGATTTAGAATCAGGAGAGGCCGTGGTAGCAGTAGCAGCAGGTGCCGACGTTTTACCTGAGGAAACAGCAGCACCAGAACCTTGTTCAATTTTACAAATAAGAGATCCTACGGGAATAGTATCGCCTTCTTGTCCAACGATCCGAAGAATACCAGCAGCTTCGGCAGGTAATTCAAAGGTCGCCTTGTCGGACTCTAATTCGCAAATTATTTCATCCAGTTCCACATGATCTCCATCTTTCTTCGACCAAGAGGCAATAGTCACTTCTGTAATAGATTCCCCAACGGTAGGTACTTTCATTTCAAAAGTCTCGCCCTTTGCAGCAGGTGCCGCCACAGGAGCAGCTGCCTCTTCCACCTTTTCAGATACCGCAGCAGTTGATGCTTCCGCAGACTTATCGATGGTGGCTATCAGTTCACCAATACTTAGCGTGTCTCCTTCTTGCGCTTTAATATGTAATACCCCTTCTGCTTCTGCAGTTAATTCAAAGGTAGCTTTATCGGAATCCAAACCACAAATTACTTCATCCAACTTCACAAAATCTCCATCATTTTTGAACCAATTGCCAATGGTAACCTCCGTGATTGACTCGCCTACTGGCGGTACTTTTATTTCAATTTCAGCCATTTTTACACTTTATTTTTTTCGTAGTTAGTGTCTTAAATATACTATTATAGTTCAAAAGCCCGATTAATAATTTCGGCTTGTTCTTGTGCATGAATTTTCGAGAACCCAGTAGATGGAGACGCGCTAGATAGTCGCGCTATTACCGACAGATCCTCTGGTTTGTTAAACATTCTTAACATATAAGTCCAACCACCCATATTGAAAGGTTCTTCTTGAACCCAGAACAATTTAGCATTTTTATACCTACTTAGATGTGCATCAATTTGGGACTGAGGGAAAGGATGCATTTGTTCCAAACGGATAATGGCTACATCATTCCGCTTCTCTTTTTGTTGTTTCTGATAAAGTTCGTAATAAATTTTACCAGTACATAATAGCACCCTAGTCACTTTTTCTGGATCAACATAAGTGTCGTCAATGGTTTCTTGGAAACGGCCATTCACTAAATCATCCAAAGGAGAAACGCAAAGTGGGTGACGCAGCATCGATTTGGGAGACATCACCACCAACGGTTTCCGGAATGGAAAATGCAACTGGCGTCTCATCAGATGGAAAAAGTTCGCCGGTGTAGTTACGTTGGCAACAATTAAATTATAATTCGCACATAATTGCAAATACCGTTCAGGACGAGCATTGGAGTGCTCAGGACCTTGTCCTTCATAGCCATGGGGTAAAAGCATAACTAAGCCCGACCACCTATTCCATTTGGTTTCCGCAGAGGTTACAAATTGATCAATTATTACCTGAGTTCCGTTGGCAAAATCACCAAACTGAGCTTCCCAAATAACTAATGCATTGGGATTAGCCATCGAATAGCCAAATTCAAATCCTAAAACACCATATTCAGAAAGAAGCGAGTTATAGATCATGAACCGGCCTTGGTCATCCTTTATTTGACTAAGGCTATTATAGGCTTCATTCGTTTCAACATCCTTTAAGACGGCATGACGGTGGGAGAAAGTACCACGTTGAACATCCTGACCACTTAATCTAACAATATTACCTTCTGTAAGTATAGAACCATAGGCCAATAATTCGGCCATAGCCCAGTTCACTTCTTGCTTTTCAAATACCATTTGCTCCCGGTCTTTGAGCAATTTGTCTATTTGTTTTAAGCGATTAAAACCTTCTGGTGTCTCAATAAGCGCCTTGGCAATTAACTGAATAGTTTCTAATGGAACCCCAGTTTCGGGCGACAATTCAAAATCTTCCGGTTGTGCTTTACGTAAGGAATGCCACTCTTGCTCTAGCTTCGGCAAGGTATATGGCAACGCCTTTTGCTTCACCATATCCAGTCTTTCCTGCAACAATTGCTTAAATTCCTTATCCATCGTAGAAGCCAATTGAGCATCTACATCACCTCGTTCAACCAAGGTTTTTTGATAAAGCTCACGAGGATTTTGATGGCCATCAATCGCTTTATACAAAACGGGTTGCGTAAATTTCGGCTCATCGGCTTCATTGTGTCCATGTCGACGGTAACAAACCATATCAATAAAGATATCCTTATTGAATTTTTGTCGGTATTCTACCGCCAATCGCATACAGAACACCACTGCTTCAGGATCGTCACCATTTACGTGAAGTACAGGTGCGTCCACAATTTTGGCAATATCAGTGCAGTAGATACTAGAACGTGCATCCACAAAATCGGTGGTAAAGCCCACTTGGTTGTTAATTACAAAGTGAATGGTACCACCTGTATAATAACCATTAAGTGCCGACATCTGCGTAACTTCATACACAATTCCTTGTCCCGCTACGGCAGCATCACCATGAATTAAAATTGGAAGGACACGATCATAATCACTATCATACATACCATCGGCTCGTGCACGGATATACCCCTCAACCACGGGATTAACCGCTTCAAGGTGAGACGGATTCGGAGCTAGTTTTACATGAACCTTATGGCCATCTTTAGTCGTAATTTGACTATCAAAACCCATGTGGTATTTCACATCACCATCACCCCAAACCTGATCCGGCATATTTCCTTCGAACTCGTTGAAAATCTGACCGTATGTTTTTTGCATGACATTAGCCAAAACATTTAGTCTACCGCGGTGGGCCATACCAATCATCACCTCTACTACTCCCATTTTGGCAGCAGTGCTAATGAGGGTATCAAGCGCAGGAATAGTCGTTTCACCGCCTTCGAGCGAAAATCTCTTTTGACCTAAATATTTGGTGTGTAGGAAATTTTCAAAGACGACTGCTTCATTAAGTTTTGCAAGAATATGTTTTTTCTCATCAATGGAAAAATCCATATCCAGTGCTTCCTTTTCTATTTTTCTACGAAGCCAACCCTTTTGCTCTCGATCTCGAATATATAAATATTCAAATCCAATATTTTTGGTATAGATGATTGTGAGTGAATCAACTATTTCTCTTAGCGTAGCCGGGCGACCAAAAACTTCCACCCCCGCCTCGAAAATAGTGTCCAGATCCTCTGCAACAAGATTAAAATCGGCAATGTCGAGCTGTGGTTTTCTATCCTTCCGTTTTTGAATAGGATTAGTAGTAGCCAATAAGTGACCACGCGACCTAAAACCACGGATTAGATGTACCACCTCCATCTCTTTTCGAGTATGGGCAGTAGTACTTATTCCCTCAGTTGCCTTTGCTTTTCCTTGAACAACTCCATTGCTGGAACCGTTGCTGGAAACTGGGAACTTTTGGGAAAATTCAAACCCTTCGAAAAATTTTTGCCAACCCGCATCGACAGATGCTGGGTCTTGCTTATATGAATTATATAAATTCTCAATATAAGCGCCTTCGGAATTTGCTATATAACTATATTTATCCATCACGAATGTGATTATTTCTTTTGACGGACAAAGTTAAGAGACTTATGTTTACAACGAAGAAAAAATCTCCTTTTTACCTGCCGAATAATTTAAAAAAAATCTTATTGTCTTAATACTTTTGAAATCCAATTGGCGATGGAATGAACTTTAACATCAATTCATGAATCCCTTTTGGTCCAGATTGATTGAAGTACAATCGCTCAACTTGCTTTGTATCATACAAATAGCCCAACCTAATATTCTTACCAACTTGTACTTCACCTGAAAATTGAAAATAATTAACTGGAATATTAATATTTTTATCTGCGCCACCCATTCTATAGGAAGCCCCAATACCTATTTTTTCATTAAACCATATTTTCCCTCCTACGTCCACTCGGAAGTTATGATCCTTCTCATGTACCATTAAAATAGAAGGTATGAGTAGTAATTCATCTCCTAGGTCATAACTTCCACCAGCACTTATGTATAAAGGCCGACGGTAAAAACTTGATATAAGTTGATTTCCAAAGTTTTGATTTAAAATTTCTGGTTTAGAGATACCGAAATATAAATTTTCTGAACGGAGCCAAGCTCCTAGTCCAAAACTGGCCAAAGCTCTATTGGTGCCATTGAATCCCGTATCGAATATTGGCAAGACATTTATACCTCCTTGTCCACCGATAGAAAGTGTCCAGCGATCGGAAACTGCTGCATGATAAGCGACAGAGCCATAAACTCCCGTAGTGGTAAAATACCCAGTTTGATCATTGAGGGCTTGAAAGCCAATTCCAATTTTTCCATTTGCAACAACACCGTCCGCAGCAAATGTTTGGCTAGAAGGTGAGTTCGGAATTGTAAACCACTTCCGCCGTAATATAGCAGTCATATTAAAATCACCACGAACCCCTGTAAAAGCGGGATTGATAGCCATTGGATTTTGAGCATATTGATCAAACATTACTTCACGTTGTGCGAAACAATACGGACCTATAAATAACCCAATTAATAATAACAGTATTATTTTTCTCATCAATTTCATTTGCAGTTTAACCAGGTGTTTTAATGAAAATGGCAAGAGTTTTCGCCCTTGCCATTTAAGAAAGTTCTCACTATAAATTAAAAGTCAAAACCCAGAGTTACATAAGGGATTGGCTTATTGGTATAACCATTATCTCTTCCCCACGCATAATCCAACTTCACGTAAAAACCAAATAAAGTGGTGCGAGCACCTAAACCATAGCCCATTAAATAGGGATTATTGAAATTGGTAACAGTTGCACGGAAAGGATCTTCATCAGTTCCGATAATTTGGGTGTTTAAGCTATTATTTTCACTGAAAGGCCCCTTTCCAGTCCAGGCAGTTCCAATATCTCCAAAACCAACCATTTGGAAATTCCGAAGAAAACTTGAACTGATAGATCCACGATATAAATATTTCACAATTGGAATTCGGAGCTCAGCATTCAGCAACATATAGGTGGTTCCTGATAACTTATTTAAATTGAACCCTCTAAGGCTGGTTGCAAAGTTTGTAAAGAAAATATCACGGTTATCGATGGTAGGCCCAAAATTGAGAGGGTCATTCAAAGATCTGGTGTCTTTCTTATTACCTATCCAATTTTCCATTCCACCCAAAATATTCTGCTTAGGAGCCTTTCCAGCCGAATGGCTAGCCGAAGCCCTTAAAGCAAAAACAATATCCCGATGTATTTTTTGATAATGTCTAAAATCCAAACTCACACGATTGAAGCTTTCGTTCGAATTAGACATACCCAAATAGTTGTCATACCTCACTTTAAAGCGTGTCCCAACCATCATGTTCACCCCAGTAACTTGGGTATTGTCAAACACAAATTCACTTCGAAAACCACCGTAATTAGAAGCTAGATCTGGATTGGCTAGAATATAGACATCAATCATACGAGTGGAGGTGAACATGGGGGAAAATGTAAACCGGCTGGTGGTTGAAAATGGATAAGCCAGAGAGAACATTACTTGGTTAAATCGATATTTTTGAGGCGATCCCTCCGCGTCCATATAAAGACTCTTTCTGTCCACTCTAATTCCAAAATCTATGCGATTGGTATTGTTCCAATATTCCGCAAATAAATCAATATTTCTGAAACTAGAATTAACAAAAAGTCCCGCTTTTATGAGGTGATTTTCCAATAAATCATTCATAGAAATGGATTGGGCATAACCAAAACCACGTATTGGATCTATGCGCCAGTCAGATTTTGCATCATTATTTATAAATAATCCCTTATAAGGATAAGGGCCTTTAATAGCAATATTTTCACGTACGGGCCGAGTACGTTTCAAACTTGTAGGATTAGAAGCAAAAGTACCACGTCGTTGTCTGGATTCATATTCCTTCAGAATATCCTCATCAAACTCATAATTATCGATATCAACTTCCCCGTCCTTCAAAACCAACCGATTTGCTTCTTGTCTGGCTTTTATGATGGAATCCCCTTTTGAAATGGCTTGCTCCGCGGCACTTTGAGAGTCAGAGCCGACTTTCATATCCGACGACCTTAGGGAAGGCATATTTAACGAAACGTTGGCATTAAATTTATTGGCATAGCCAGCCACAAAACTGCCGTCGTTAAGATAAGTATAAGTTATTGCTCCATTTCCTTCCAAATTAACATCTGCACTTCGTATGCTAAATATGTAGTTCGTAAGCTGCGATTCCAACGAAGAAACTTTATCAAATCGGAATAGATTGTTAACGCCCTTTTCATTGGATAGATAAATCACCTGTTGGTCGTCGGCATATACCGGAAATTGTCTTTGTTGGTCCCTTCCTTTGACCAATACCGGAATCTGTTCGGATCTCGGAGATCCTTCATGTTGGAATAAGGATAAATAGGGAGTTAGTAACTTGTAATCGCCCTTTCCTGTGGTCAATGAATCTGTTGGACGATTTGATGCGAAAACCAATTTTCGGGAGGAGCCGTTTAAAAACTTTGGTGCTAGATCATCATATATATCATTCGTTAACGGCAAAGGAGCTGCTCGTGCCACACTGATCAGGTAAATATCATTTTGTCCTTTCCTGTCAGCACTTACCGCTAGCATACTACCATCCCGCGACACGTCCATATCGGCAATTTGATCTAAACCCCTAATATTCCTTTTAATTTTGATACGAAGTTTTTTGGTATCAATATTTTCATATACATACAAGTTCTTTCTCTCGTTTTCTGAGGCCAAAATAACCAGTTCATTTTTCTTTGTCCAACCTAAAAGCGGCGGTACCACTTTAACTCGTCCACCAGCGATATCCATTTTCCCTTGACGAATGATCTTCCGATTTTTGGTCTCATTATTAACCAATGTTATTCGATAACGGCCATTTTTTAATTCACTTATTGCCGTAAATTTTTTATCCAAGGAAAGCTTCACTACTGCATTGGATCCCTCCTGCACAAAATCATTCAATTTAAACTTCCAGTCCTGTTCCGGTTTTATATAGCTTTTGGCAGCCACTTCATTCAAATCGGTATAATAGCTTTTCCATTCTCGCAAAAATTTATTGTAGGAAGGAATGCCCAAAGTACTGGTAATACTCGACTGCTCATTCCGAATAATTCTTGTTAAATTAAGGATGTCAGAAATTTTCTCTTTCCCATGTTTTTCTGCTATGAAATTCCAAATAGAATGACCAATTAATTCCGCATCATTACCGCTTAGTAAAGTAGGTTTACGGACATTTCTATTTATAAAGAAATCCCGCATATAGTCATTAAGTTCAGGAGACCAGCCTTCCGAAATATAGGCAGCCGTTCCCGTCATAAACCACTCAGGAACGCTCAGAAGTAAAGAATTTTGAAGAGCCTCACGCATATTGCCTCCATAGAGCATATCATACACGAACAATAAGCTTATATCTTTCACCAGCTTTTTTCTAAATCCTATTTGGTCACCAGTATAGGCTACTTCCACCCTGGATTGTGCCAAATCCAGCTTTTGATTTTCATAAAGGTCCGAATTCATCAAACCCATATTGCTTTGTTCAAGCTCTGAGGGAGAATTATACAAGAAGATCTTCACCCTGCTATAGGGAGTCCAGCCTAATAAATCTGTAATTCTATCAAATTCATTTTCAGCATACTGGGCTGTAAGCTTGGCCAATTCCGTACCACCCTGATAGTGATAAATTTCAAAATTGGTTGTTCTGAAAATTTTCCATGTGAATTTTTTATACTGTATTCGGTTTTTACCGAATGTTTCCTGTGAAGGATATCGTTGTCCAAATGTGCTTGAACCCAAACCGATCAACAAGATTAAAAGTATTGATGGTAGTAGCTTGTATAAATGTTTCAATTGCATAGTTCGTGTCGCTGTCGTCAATGGAAATATAACGAAAAATACCTTTTAATATTTACAAATGAATTCAAATCTTTACCATCTTCTAAATGATTTACAAAATCATTCGCAAAAAAAGGTGCCAATGTTACTCCTTTTGTTCCAAGGCCATTAAAAATACCCAGATTACTAATT
>CAXBLH010000201.1:0-9534 GCA_963976315.1 uncultured Dyadobacter sp. | reverse complement strand
GGCCAACAATAGGAGAGTGGAGTTTATCAAGCTTTAATTTTTGCTTTTAGAGTACAGAATAGTATAGCATTTGACTCAGGAAAATTACCATCTTTGCGGTGGGTTTTCCTGAGTTTTTATTTTTGTATTATGTCTAATAGAATAACATTTTTATTTATTTGTTTGAGCTTTCTGGTTTTGAGGGAAGCTTTTGCACAGCCACTAACGAAGATCGTACCTGATAAAAAACGAACTACTTTGTGGAAGCCAGCGAGTGGTCAATATTATTTTAGCCACCTTATGACTTTTGAGTTCGATAATAAATACGATAACCGGCAAGGAACAGTAGCCATTTATTTGGATCCTGTTACAGGTGCCCTTTGTTATGAACGCTCCAAAACTTTTGGTACTACCGCCGAATTTTATGATTATATTTTGGCATTTCCAGACGGACAATTTATCTCTTGCGGTGTGGATGAAGCCGGTAAGAAGTTTAAAGTAAAAGAAACAATAGTAGAGTTCAAGCCAGATGAAGAGACGAGAAAGCAGCAGCAGCAAGATTTTGAATCGTTTTGCCAGCTAACTGGAAATAATAAGGAGTTTTTTGGTTGGAAAACCCAAGAATATAAATTGGCTTATCCAAAGTCAGAAGTATCCGAAGAGCTTTGGCTTGCAGAAGTCCCATTCAGTGTGTATCCACTCTATGGGTTTAGCCTGATTGAAGGAACGGCAAGCCTTCCGGTATCCTTTGATTTTATTGATCTTATTGGGCCAAAACATTTATTGACTGAATATAAGGCCAAAGAATTGACAATTAAGTTAGTTTCCATTGAATTTCAACCCTTAACATTAAATACGGGCTTGTATAAAGAGTTGAAGCTTGCGGATTAAATCACCTATTTTAAATAAAAGGAGGCATCAACTGGATAGCAACTGGTCCTCCTTTTATTTAAGCTTCATTTTAGGAGTTTTCCGAAGCCGCTTGTTCTGCAAGTACCTCCGATAATGGACGAAGATTTGCAGGAATTTCCTCTTCGGCATCTTCCTCAGAAGAATAAGGGAAAACGTCTAATATCGTGGTAAGATTAATGTCCGTCACTTCGTAAGGGATGAGCATGGTTCTAAGGCTGTCTGTTATACGTTCCAATGCTTGATGGATACCGTCTGCATTAATCAACATATAATTTACTACTTTTTTCTCTTTACCACTTCGCTCATCTACCGAAAAGTAAATCACCTTTACTTTAAACCATTGGTCGCCGCTTTCATAGGTGAATAAATCGGCTAGACGCATTTTTCCTATACTCATCACCGAAAAATCACTAGCTCCGGTTACAATTTGTTTATAAAGTCGTGCTTCGGATTCAGTATATGATACGGCATCTACCAAATAGGCTTCATTGATTGTTTTTAAACTTCCTGCTTCGTCTTCTTTTTGATAACGGATTTTTCCTAAATACCAACTTGCCATGCTTATTATGATTAATTGTGTTTCGGAAGCAAAGTTAGGTGCTTGGGGTAATCCTTGCAAGCCGAAGTACTAAGAAATCCCTGCTCGCGAAATTCTAATCTGGGTGCATGTTAAAACCTTTATGAGTATTAGCTCATCTTTATAGGACGGTTATGGACAATGATTTATTTCCATTGGAATAATCTTGCTCAGGGTTATGCGTTATGCGTTGGACTTTTTAACTTGCGAAAAAATTAAACAACAAACATGAAACAACAAATTTGGGTTTTTATATGCCTATTAGGGTTTAGCATCTTAACAGGCTGTGGAGTAGGTAAACAGGTTTCCGAAGCCAAAGTATTTGGCGATTGTAAATACAACCTTTCTTCTATCGATAGTGTATACATTGCCGGAATCGATATTAGAGAATTTAAAAATATTACAAAGTTTAGTGATTTTGATATGGTAAGGTATCCTAAGCTTGGGCTTGCTCTTTTAAGAAAGGAAATCCCATTGGAGCTGCGAGCAAATATTGATATTACGAATCCGACAAGAAATAAGGCAGCAATTAACCAGTTAGAATATAAAGTTCAACTTTCAAATAGTGAGATATTTAGTGGGTTTTTGAATCAAAAAATAGAAGTATATCCCGGAACAGGAAGTACTCGGGTTCCAGTAAAACTACAAACGAATATCTATCAATTATTGAACAACAGCAGCACCCGTGATGAGGTGGTTAATCTGATTGTGGCTTTAACTGGAAAGTCTGATACAAAACCTTCGAAATTTGTGGTGAAGATAAAACCTACCCTGGATTTGGCTGGTAAACAATTGAATTACCCAGGATATATAACCTTTGAAAAGGAAATTACTGCTGATATCATCACTGGTAGCAGGTAAATGTAATATCGAATGGATATATCCCTTCTAATTGGCTTATAATTAGAAGGGATTTTTATGTGGAATCAAAGAAACTTTCAATTGGAAAATTTATTTTTGCAGCACCCATGTTTTCCGCTTTATGTAGCGCTGGTAATCCTATTGGTAGTTTTTTTTGGATTGTCGCTTGGTTTTAAGTTAAAAGAGGGCATAGTTACTTTTTTGGGCATCGTTTTGATGGCCTTACCGATAGGTTACTTTTTTGTGATGCTATTAAGTCATGCAATTAACGTGCCCAATTCGGACGATTATGGCCTGTTTGAATCCGTCTATAAACTGAGGCATGCTTCTTCCATACCTGCATTTGTAAGTGCCCTTTTCGAGCAGGTGAATCAGCATCGTTTTGGGTTTGAGCATTTAGTGATGCTGTTGATCTTTACTTTTACCGGGACAATTAATATTCCAACTTTACTTTTAATAGGCAATCTATTTATGCTCGGAACCGCCTATTTGATTTATCTAGTGTTCCAAAAGGAAAAATTGTGTTGGTATTTTTTTATTCCAATACCCTATATCATCTTCAATTTTACTTACGCCGAAAACGCATTGTGGGGTATTGCCGCCATTCAAAATACACCGCTTATATTTTTTGCGTTTCTTACTATTTATGCATTAAGTCATGAGTCAAGAACCAGCTTTTTCCTAGCATTATTAGGTGCGATTGTTACTACTTTTATCAGTGGAAGTGGTATGTTAACCTGGGTAATTGGAGTCTTGTTTCTTGTATTTAAACAAAAATGGAGCAGACTTATATTTTGGATATTGGTCGCTGCGGGGGTGTTTTTATTTTACTTTTTATATGACTATACCTTTATAAAATCTGAAAGTGAAAGCGTTTTTAGACATCCGATATTTAATACGCTACTGCTTTGGGGTTTTTGGGGGAATGCCCTTTATTTAAATATTCCGCATCCTTTGGTTCCTAAGTTTTATCCGGATATGGTATGGTGTGCTGTATTAGGTGCCCTGTTTACAGTAATTATGCTGTTTTGGATGGTTCGCTACCTATTGATTCCTAAAATTACATGGTCATACTGGTTTTTATTAGGAGCTGCCATGTTTATGATGGGCACCGGGGTAATGTTCGTAATGAGCAGACCTTCCAATAACTTTTTTATGTATGGAGGTCAAATCCTCTCGCTTCGCTATATGATTTTTGGAGTGGTGTTACTGGCTATCATGTATGTTTATGTCCTGGTGATGCTCAAAAATCAACGAATATTCAATTTTATAGTTGGTGGATTAGTTTTAATAGGAGGTGTTCTGCTCAATTTTAGTAGTTATTACCTTGGGATAACATATGCACACCAATTGCACGATGAACTAGCCTTGGATGGTTATTATTGGAAAAACCACAAAACGTTTCTCACTCAAGGTGATAACTTTGGTGATATTCCTTTTTGGAATCATCCCACAAGGATGAAAGAATTGGTGGATAAAATTGAAGGGGATCATATTATATCTTTAGAAGTGCCAGCAGAAATCAGTTCTTTTTTAAAAGGTGATTACCAGGCACAGCGTTTCAATGGTGTATTTCAAGTGAATCATTCACAGCGAATAGGGCCGAATAATTTAGAAGAAAGCTATGTGGATTTTAATATTTCGGCCATTGAGCCTACCAGCATGAGATATATTATCCTAAAAAGTAATGCACGGACCCTAGTATTACCTGCCCTCCCACAGCGCAATTCGATCCATAAAATGCTGTCAACGCATCAATATTATAGTAGTGATTTCGGGTACGGGTGTTTTAGAACCAAACTTCCCAAAGAAAAAACAGCCTATGAAACATGGTTGGTTAGTGTTGAAGACGGTGAATTCCAGTATCAATTAGTGAATCAAAAAGCGACATTGTAGATTATGTTTAATTTTAAACAGGCTCTAAGTAGGATAAGAAACTCTCCTTTGCCTAATTCGTTCAATTCTTTTGGCAATTATTTCATTTATAAGAATAGAAAACAGCGTTGTTAAAATGCTTAGGGAAAGACCAACGCCTAAGGGATTGGAAATATTTAAAATTTCCATACAGGAAAGCATGAAAAGATGGGAAATGTATATGGGATAAGACAATTCTCCGATATAAGCATCTAATTTCCATTTTTTTGACAACTGAAAAACAAATGGTATACTTATAAAAAATACTATTAGATAGAGGATGCTTTTTTGCGAAAAAGGTATGAATTCATAAAAAAATGAAAGGCCTACGAGGCTTATCCAAATGAATGTGGAATAAACCGGTTTGATTTCATTGATACTAATTTTTACGTATATAAAATAAGATAATGATCCTAGAAGAAAAAAGAGCAGTTCGGTTGGAAAAAAGCGATAAGACCACGGATCCTCATTTAGGCCATAGGATATCAAAACCAATCGAATAAGTAGGGATATTAAAATCATTAAAACAATTATTTTGAGTTTATTCCTTACTAATAACGGTGCCAAAAGGTAAAATGTTAGTTCAATGCCTATGCTCCAAGCTTGTGGAATGAATAGAAATTCAAATAACAATGGGTTGGTAAGCTTATAATTTGTTGTAAAGAACAGTTGTCCATTTATAGTATTTAGCCCTAAAAACAAGACTAAGTCTTGCATAAAAATAAATACATTAGTCGTGATTAAGAAGGTGAGGCTTTCCCAGCTCATCTGATCAAAATAAGCTCTGTATACATTGAATGAACCTAAAGAGTTTCCTTGGGAATATAAGGCAACCACGATTGATTTTGCTGTTACAAGCATTAACAGAACCCAATAAACTGGATATAAACGAAGGAGTCTATTGGTAATAAATAGGCGATAGGAGTTATTAACTCCAATATACTTTTCCCTTAGTATTAAAGTCATGTAAAAACCTGAAATTATAAAAAAGGCCTGAACTGCAATTTGTCCACCCATAAAGGATAGACCAAATATTGGGCTTGAGTGCTCTATTACAACTGTTATTGCAAGAATAAATCTCAAAATTCCCATAAACGTTGAATAATATGTTGAGTATACTTGGAAATTATATATCAGAAATCAATAAAGGAAATACTTCAACCTCCTTGGTGGCTGGTTTACTAATATTTGACATTAATAGACTTTAAGATTTGTCTTTTTGTACGAATGAATAATACAAAAAAAAGGGCTGCCTAATCCATAGACAGCCTCTTTTAAGATTTAAATTTTTCAGCCTACGACTTCAATTTTTAGCTTTAATAAAAATTCGTCCATTTCAATTTCGCTGGCATTTCCGTTAAGATCTGTAACGATTTCGAGTTCGTTTGCTTGAACTTCTTGCCGAATATAGGCTTCATTGGTCATGACTGCTTCGGAAAGTAATGGATCCGAATCTTGCAGCGTGATTTTTATTTTATCCACCACGTCAAACCCGCTGTCTTTTCGGAGGTTTTGAACCCGGTTTACAAAGTCACGGGCAATACCTTCTTTACGTAATTGGTCGGTAATAGTAATATCAAGGGCAACAGTAAGGCCATCTTCACTAGCCACTAACCAACCTGGAACATCCTCCGCAATGATCTCCACATCGGATAAGGCTATTTCAATCCGAGAAGTAGTAGCTTGAAGCGTGATCGTACCTTTGGTTTCAAGGGCTTTTATAGCTATTTCGTCCATTGCTGTTATAGCAGCAGCGACTTCTTTCATTTTAGGACCAAATTTTGGCCCTAATGCTTTGAAGTTAGGTTTGATTTTTTTCTTCAAAATACCACTATCATCATGTACAAACTCAACCGACTTGACATTTACCTCCGTTAAAATAATGGTGGTAACTTGTTCAATCTGACGTTTTATATGGTCATTTAATACAGGGATCAATATTTTGGAAAGTGGTTGACGAACTTTTAGTTTATTCCCTTTTCGAATGGAGTGAACTAATGAACTAATGGACTGTGCTAGTTGCATCGATTCCTCCAAGTCGGTATCAATCGCATCACGTTTTATTTCACTAAATAATGTCAAATGAACGGAATCGAAACGGAAAGCGGTATTGTTTTCTTGGGCATGTTCCCGTATACCGTCCGTCAGGTTTTTGTATAACCATTCACCAAAAAAGGGAGCAATGGGGGACATTAATTGAGATATGGTTACCATGCAATGTTGCAAGGTGTCATAAGCAGCGAGCTTGTCGTCGGTAAGCCCGGTTCCTGAGTCCTGTGAAGGGTTCCAAAAGCGACGACGGTTTAGTCGGATATACCAGTTTGAAAGCTGATCAGTAACGAAATCTTGAATCAAACGTCCAGCTTTGGTAGGGTTGTAATCTTCATACTGTCCCGTTACCTGATCAATCAAGGTATTTAACTTGGATAAAATCCAGCGGTCCAGTTCCGTACGGTTTTCAATGGCAATAGACTTCGTTTCATCGTAGGCGTACCCATCCAAATTGGCATACAGCGCAAAGAAATTATAGGTATTGAACAGCGTTCCAAAGAACTTACGTTGCACCTCTCCAATTCCGTCGGCATTGAACTTTAGGTTGTCCCAAGGTTCGGCATTGGTAATCATATACCAGCGAGTGGCATCAGGTCCGAATTTGGCCAATGTTTCGAATGGATCTACTGCATTGCCCAAACGTTTTGACATTTTATTGCCATTTTTGTCCAAGACCAAACCAGTAGAAACGACATTTTTGAAAGCAACAGAGTCAAATAGCATACCGGCAATGGCGTGCAATGTAAAGAACCAGCCTCGGGTTTGGTCTACCCCTTCCGATATAAAATCGGCTGGATAGCTATTGTTAAATATATCTTGGTTCTCGAATGGATAATGCCATTGTGCATAAGGCATTGCACCCGAATCAAACCAAACGTCGATCAAATCAGGTTCACGGAACATTAAATGACCGCTTTTCGCGACTAAACAAATGTTGTCTACGTAGGGCCTGTGTAGGTCAAATTCACCACTTTGGAGTTTCTGAAGGTATTCCGAGTTGTGCTGAGATTGTTCCCGGGTAAGTAACTCTGAAACAATAGATTCTTCCAGTTTTATGGTTAATTCCTCGATAGAACCAATACAGACCTCATCGCCACGGTCATTTCTCCAGATGGGCAATGGCGTACCCCAGTAACGGGAACGGGATAAATTCCAATCTACCAAGTTTTCCAGCCAATTTTCAAAACGCCTTTCTGGCTTCCAATTGATGGATTTATTCAGTTCTACCAATTTATCCTTCATCGCTGTGGTTTTGATAAACCAGCTATCCAAGGGATAATAAAGTATAGGTTTATCAGTTCGCCAGCAATGTGGATAGGTATGTTCGTATTTTTCTACTTTAAATGCTTTTCCTTCTTCTTTTAACTTGATGGCAATCAGGACATCTGTAGCTCGGAACTCAGGATCTTCTTGCTCTTCTTTGGGATAATATTCTGGTTTGACGTAGCGCCCACCAAATTCTCCCATTTCTTTTACGAAACGACCTTGGCGATCAACAATAGGTACTGCCTTTCCAGTTGCATCCTTCACCATGATGGCCGGTATACCATTGGCTTGTGCTACACGAAAGTCATCCGCTCCAAAAGTAGGGGAGGTATGAACCACTCCAGTACCGTCTTCGGTGGTAACAAAGTCACCAATGATCACCTGAAAAGCTTCTTTGCCCGTTGGACCAGTTTCTGGTTGTACATAGGGCATTAATTGCTCGTAAAAGACGCCTTCCAAATCCTTGCCTTTCATTTCAGAAAGAATGGTCCATGGAAGTACTTTTTTATCGCTGGCAGCATAGCCTTGAAAATCTCCATCTTTTCCTTTTTCGGAGAAATATTTTCCGACCAAATCCTTTGCCAAAACAACTGAAACTGGTTCAAAAGTATATGGGTTGAAGGTTTTTACCAATACATAATTGATATTGGCACCAACGGTCAACGCCGAATTTGCAGGTAAAGTCCAAGGTGTGGTGGTCCAAGCTATTATCCGAATGTCTTCCTCAGTGAAGTTTTGAAATACAGCATGGTTGGCTAAATCTTTAACCTTAAACATGGCCACTATGGTGGTGTCCTTAACATCCTGATAGGTACCGGGCATGTTTAGCTCATGCGAAGAAAGGCCAGTACCTGCCGCAGGAGAAAAAGGTTGGATTGTGTAACCTTTATAGAGTAACCCTTTATCGTAAAGTTGCTTTAAAAGGTTCCAAAGACTTTCGATGTATTCGTTTTTATAAGTAATGTAAGGATCGTTCAAATCCACCCAATAGCCCATTTTTTCGGTCAGGTCGTTCCACTGATCCGTAAATTTGAGTACCGTTTGACGGCAACGCTCATTGTATTCCGCCACTGATATTTTTGTGCCAATATCCTCTTTGGTGATGCCCAATTCTTTCTCAACCTGAAGTTCAACGGGCAAGCCATGGGTGTCCCAGCCACCTTTGCGTTTTACCTGAAATCCTTGTAAGGTCTTGTACCGACAGAAAATATCTTTAATCGTACGTGCCATCACGTGGTGAATACCAGGGGTGCCATTTGCAGAAGGAGGACCTTCAAAAAAAGTAAAACTAGGTGATCCTTCGCGGACATTTACGGAAGCTTCAAAAATTTGATTGTCCTTCCAAAACTTCAGTACCTCGTCGCCAACTTGTGGATAACTGAGGTTTTTATAGGCATTGTATTTCATATCAACTGGTAACTAATCCCGTGAGTTATTAGCTTTAAACAAAATGGGTATGATGCTCGTTTCAATTTAAGGCTGCAAAATTACGGATTTTTTCTATGAAAGGTAGGAATCAATTGTCTTTCCCGTACTAAAACATACTGGGGAAGCCCGCTGTAGGTTACTACTAGTAGTTTTTGCCTTCTGTAAGTCGCCGAAATTAAGGAATAACCCACTTCGTTTTATTTTTGATACACCCGAATATACTCAATCTCGTATTTTGCCGGAAAATCAGTTGCGGTAGGATCGCCACCATTATCGCCCCCAATGGCCAAATTGACTAAAATATAATGCGGTTGGTGAAACGGGTTTTGATTTGGTTTTTTAGCGTTGTAAGTTTTAGTAAGATCAATACTATTAAGAAGAAGATCGTCGACATAGAGTTTGATGAATTTTTCGTCCCAGTCCATACGCCAAATATGGAATTTGTCCGACCAGTTTTTATCCGCAAACTCGGTAATTGGTTTTTTAGTAGTACTCCAAATCCCCTTCCATTTTTCCATGGATCCCCAAACTACATTGGCGAGCAA
>CAXBLH010000200.1:0-9540 GCA_963976315.1 uncultured Dyadobacter sp. | reverse complement strand
CCGTTTTTGACGCAAACTCTCCCAGTTTTCCTAATCCGTCTACAGCAGCCTTAGCTATTTCCTCATTAGTTCCTTTGCCTTGAGCATTCACACGAATGGTTTTACAACCCAAATATTTGGCTGCTTCTACCCAACGATAATGGTTTTCAACGGCTTTAATACGAACAGCATCGTCTAGCTCACCTAAGCCACCCTCACCATCAATCATGATTAAGTGGTTTTTAACCCCGTTATCTTTGCAACGTTTTAACAATTCGTTTAGATAAGCAGTATCGTTTGCTTTGTCTTTAAAAAACTGATTAACATATTCTACAATACTGATACCAAATTCCTTTTTTGCAATTTCTGGAAAGTCCAGGTTCGTTATTTTTTTGGCGAAAATTTCTTTATGTAACGACCATTCCGCAAGTGAAATATCGAACCATAGTTTTTTTGAGGGGTTAGCAAGTAGCTCACCCATTGAAGTGGCGGCAATTGCTGCCATACTTGCTTGTTTTAAGAAGTCTCTTCTAGAAAAATTCATGTCTATTAATTAGGTTAAAAGTTATGTAAAGTTGGATAATTATTCTTTCTTGGCAATATTGAAAAGCTTTTCATTTTTTACGATCCGATCTGCTGTCCAAATTATTTCTTCTTTGAAAGGGAATTTACGAACCGGACAATTCGCTATTCTGCAAAAAGAGCAACATTCAGGAAGGCAGGGATCCGCATGCACAAATATTTCTGTTTCAGACGAATTGTTAGCTTTTAAGATATTTTCAAAAGCATGCACCGCTCCATGAACGTCGGCTAATTGCCAATAGTAGGGTAAAGTTAAATGACAGTCAATATGAAGATCAGCCCCGTATTGTTGCACCCTTAAATTATGTAGGTCTATCCAATGCGGTTTGCGGTTAGTCCATAGTATATCTACTATTTTGTTTAAAATTTGAGGATCAGTTGCGTCCATTAATAGGGAAACCGACTGTCGTACGATTTTAGTACCACTATATATAAGAAAGAGCCCAAATAGCAAAGAAGCGATACTATCTATCCATTCTAACCCGGTGAGGATAATTAAGCCAACACTCAATATTAATACTACGCTACTAATACTGTCGGAGAGTAAATGTTTTCCGTCTGCTGTTAAAGCAAGGGAATTGCTCTTTTTTCCTTCTTTGACTAAAAGAAATCCGATGCCTGAATTTGCTACTATGGTAATCACAATAAGAATAGCACCATAGCCAAGATTCTCCATAGGCTCAGGAGTAATTAACCTTAAAATGGCTTCATAGATGATATAGAAAGAGGCAATTACAATGAGCGCTCCTTCAAATCCTGCGGAGAAAAATTCCACTTTCCCATGACCGTAGGGATGGTTGTCATCCTTCGGTTGTGCGGATAAACGAATGCTGTAAAATGCAAATCCACTGGCAATTACGTTGATAATTGATTCGAGGGCATCACTCAGTATTGCGTTAGAATCCGTAAGGTAATAGGCACTAAATTTTAAAAAGCATAAAACTATGCTGGCTACAAAAGACAAAAGGATGAGCCGTTGTTTACGCTTATTTTGGTTTATTTGCATTATTAATCAAGATGAGAATCCAAATTTAACAAGAAAATCTGGCTTATGTCCACTGAAAATAATTGGAAGACCCGTTCGGAAAAGACCGTTTACGATAATGCATGGCTCGAAATTAGTCATAGAGAGGTTATTAACCCCTCGGGGAATAATGGAATTTACGGGTTGGTCAAGTTTAAAAATAAAGCAATAGGCGTCATTCCTTATGATCAAGACGGATATATATATTTAGTAGGCCAGTTTCGATATGCAATTGATGAGTATTCATGGGAAATACCCGAAGGAGGAGGAGCGCCGGACGGTGAACCGCTAGATGCTGCAAAACGGGAATTGAAAGAAGAAACCGGTATGACTGCCAATGTATGGACTGATTTGGCGCGCATTCACACTTCCAACTCGGCTACAAACGAAGAAGGATTTTTATTCGTGGCGGAGGACTTGGTAATGGGTGAAGCAGAACCTGAAGAAACGGAAGTGTTGGTACTCAAAAAGGTAAAATTAACTGAGGCAATAGACATGGTCATGCGTTCTGAAATAACGGATTCGTTATCCGTTTGTGCAATTTTGATGCTGGCCAGAAAAAAAGGATTGTAATGATGCTGGGATCCTTATTTTATGGCATTTTAACAGGCATAGGGCTTTGTTTGACTTTTGGTACCGTATTCTTTTCTTTGGTACAAAATAGTGTGGATAATGGGTATCAATCTGGATTTAAAATAGCATTTGGTGTCTTCGTCTGTGATATCTTATTTGTACTGTTTGCTATATTTGGAACCGCCTTCTTGCCAGATATTCCTCATTTTAAAGAGTGGATGGCGGGTGTGGGAATTGTTTTCTTACTTACAATGGGGTTAGGAAATATAATTAAAGGTCAGCCGTCACTGGCTTATCCTAAAACAAGGTTGGGCAGTTTTGTTTTCTACTTTTCTACGGGCTTTCTTTTAAATGGTTTGAATCCAATCAATTTTATAAGTTGGGTGACGATAGCCTCTTATATAAGAAAAAACTTACACTATGATATGAGCCAAGTCGTTCTGTTTTTTACGGCCAGTGTTATTACCATTTTTGTAGTGGAATGTATTATTGCTATTTTCTCCCATAAGTTAAAAAGATGGTTTACCCCACGATTTCTAACAGTGTTCAATAAGGTAACGGGAGTTGTTTTTGTATTAATTGCGGTTCAGATTGGATATAATGCTTTTCTTAAATGACTAAAAAACCTTCAAAAGACTTTGAAGGTTTTTTTAATCCTAATAAATTATTTTCATAACTTAATATGCTTTTTTACGACTAATTAAGTATTGCTACCGGCTTTTGGCCGTCAAATTCTACCGGAACACGATAGGAGAGCAGACAACCAGTTTCTGTTTTTTTATAACAAGTCCACATAAAAAACCAGTCAAGATAATTCCTTGTATAAGTGGGTTTATATGTAATTGTTTTTAGAAAGAAATTGTTGCCAATCGTCCACTAGGAAGTTTTTGAAAACTCGTGGAAATTTGTTTTGACCTCCCATTTTCCCTTTTGATTCAAGCCAACCATAAAAAGCCTTGTTAGGTAAAACCGTTACAATTATATCTTTCAAGGCATGTTTACGTTCGACAGCATAATCATCGTTAAGCTCAGAAAGCTTCTGGTCTAGTTTTGTTTTTAGTAAATCAATTGCAACTTCTTCTTGTTCTTCAATACCTATATACCAATGGTGTGCAAAAAGATTGTCATGTTCGACCCCACAAACAGTAAATTCCTTGACGGTGATCCCCATTTCATCAGATACAATATCGACAGCACGGTTCATGTTATCAACAGATAAATGCTCGCCACAAAGGCTGAGATAGTGCTTGGTTCTTCCAGTAATATTGATTTCTCCTTTTTCTTTGTCGACAAACTTTACCGTATCTCCTATCAAATAGCGCCATGCCCCCGAACAAGTGGAAAGCAACAAAGCATATTCAATATCCTCGGAAACTTCGTCTATTTTTAGTGTAGTAGCATTGGGCAGTAAAGTCCCTTCCGAGTCAAAGTTTTTCTCAGTAAAAGGAATAAATTCACAAAACAAACCATTATCACATACAAGCTCCATGCCTTTTGCTCCTGGACGGGTTTGGTAAGCAATAAAGCCTTCGGATGCCAAATAAGTATTGATATAGATTAAGGGCTTGGCTAATAATTTTTCAAATCCTTTACGGTAAGGTTCGAATGAGACACCACCATGGGCAAAAACTTTAAGATTTGGCCAAATATCATGTATAGTCTCTACCTGGTAGTGCGCAATGATTTTTTCCATTAGCAGTTGAATCCATGCGGGTACACCTACTATAAATCCAATATCCCACTCATGGGCTTGGAGTGTTATTTCTTCTAATTTTAAACCCCAATCTTTTTCTGCGGCAATTTTTTCGCCTGGCTTGTAATACGGCCTAAACCAGTAAGGGATTTGTTTAGCAGTAATTCCACTCAAATCTCCTTCAAAATGTTTATCGGAGCCTTGACTTAAATTGGTACTTCCTCCAAGCATGAGGAATCCCTTCTCATAAAGATCATCCGGAAGATCTTTATAATGTCCTAAGGATAAAATTTGACGAATGCTGGTACGCTGTATAGCGCGAGACATAGCCCTAGTAACGGGGATGTATTTGGAGGCGGCCTCGGAGGTTCCAGAACTTAATGCATAATACCTAATGCTTCCTGGCCAACAAATGTCTTTTTTTCCATCAATAGACTTATGCCACCACTCTTTGTAAATTTTGTTATAGTCGAATATGGGTATTTCTTTTTTGAAATGCTCGTAAAAAGCACTCTCATCACCAAAAATGATCGATGACAATATTTCATCAAAGTTATAAGTTTCTCCAAATTCAGTATATCTGGCTTTTGCTAAAAGCTTTGCCAAGGTTTTCTTTTGCTGAATAACCAGGCTTTTCTTTTTTCTGTTCGCAACAATGTTACTGAATCGAATTCCCCTTTTTAATAAACTTCCTACCAGTGCCATTTATAAAATTGCTTTAAATTTTATTACAAATTCCATGACTTCAGATCCTTCAATACCGCATATGCCGTAAGATCGAATTGGCTTGGGACGATTGATATATAATTGTTATCCAGGGCCCAAACATCGGTATCCTCTTTTTCTATATCAAAATTAACAAAGTCACCTGCCATCCAAAAATACCCTCTTCCGTTTGGATCAATACGGTAATCAAATTTTTCTTGCCATTTGGCATCCGCTTGCCTGCATACAATTGGACCCTTAATAGGCTCCTCAGACTTTGCTGGTATATTTACATTTAAGGCGACTCCCTTTGGGATCCCTTTTTCAATAGCTGTGCGAGTAATACTTTCTATATATGCTTCGGCATGACTAAAATCGGCATCCTCATTAAAGTCGCATAAAGAAAATCCGATGGCAGGTATCCCTTCAATGGCTCCTTCGATGGCCGCGGACATGGTGCCGGAGTATAAAATACTAATGGAACTGTTGCTGCCATGATTGATACCACTTACGATCAAATCAGGTTTGTTGTCTTTTAGGACATGGTTTTTGGCAAGCTTCACACAGTCTGCTGGTGTTCCTGAGCATTCGTATTCATCGATATTGTCGAAAATAGCTGTGGAATAAAGTCTTAATGGTTCACCAATGGTAATGGCATGTCCTTTTCCGGATTGTGGGCTGTTAGGGGCAACAACTACCACATTACCAATTTTTTGCATAATCTCCACCAGTATTCTAATTCCTTTTGAAGTGATGCCGTCATCATTGGTTACTAATATTAATGGTTTCATGGTTGTTTATTTCTCAATTAAAAAAATGGAAGGTAATGGCATTTGGGAAATTCCAATTAACCTTCATGAATAGTATTTTACGATATGATTTCCTGAAAATCAATAAAACGTTGCTGGTATCTAATTTTGACTTGATCGCGTTGCTTTCGGTCGTTAATTTTTGCCGAATACGATTTTTGAGCTTAAAACCAGTTTCAGATTTGTGACAACAAAAGTCTTAATTCAAAGCCAGTCGTGGTATGGTCTATTAGTTTAATTATATTTTAAAATATATTTTTGGGGCAAACTTAAATCAAAAATTACTATTTATGACGGCTTTTACTTTAAAAGAAGCTAAGGAATTTGATATTCCAGTAATAATCAGTTTACAAGAGAAAATTTGGTTTTCAACTTATCAAAAGATTTTGAGTAAAGCCCAAATGGATTATATGTTTCAAGAAATTTATTCTCCAAACGCATTGGAAAGACAAATGCAAGAAGGTCATAAATTTTCAATTTTGTATCATAATGACTTACCAATTGGTTTTTTTGCCATTTCCCTCCATGTGGCATCTAGCTTTAAACTACATAAAATTTATCTATTGCCAGCGGCACAGGGAATAGGAGCAGGGAAGCAGATGCTGAGGGAGGCAGAAAAGTATGTTATTTCACAAAAAGGGACAACCCTTATAATAAATGTTAATCGCTATAATAAAGCCAAACTATTTTATGAAAAAATGGGATACCAAGTTATTGAAGAAATAGATATCCCATTTGGCCCTTACTGGATGAATGATTATGTGCTTTCTAAAACCTTAATGTAAGTCTACTGATTACTGATTTTGACGTTGCGCGAGTTTTGATTTGATAATATTCCGTTTCTGACTTTTTAGGCCTTGGATAGGCTGATAGTGGTTACTATTGCTGACATAATAACCTGTTCCGTCGTAGGGGCGTTTATTTGGCTTGGTTTTACAGGTCTCCGAGCATGCACCTTCCATTTTCCATCCACACGCCTCACACACTGGTAAATGTTCGTTACAGGAAGCGTTTGCGCAGTTAATCATACGATCAGATGGAGTGCCACAGATATGACATTTAGAAATCACTTCTGGATTTACAGAATTAACGTCGACCGTAATCCGATTATCAAACACATAACATTTGCCATCAAAATCTTCACCCCCTTCTTCAAGGCCGTAACGAATAATACCTCCGTGGAGCTGATAAACATCTTTGAACCCTTGGTCAATTAAGTAGGCACTTGCCTTTTCACACTTGATTCCCCCCGTGCAATAGGTAACTATTTTCTTTTCCTTCAAATGCTCAATTTCATGAATATGATCTGGTAATTCGCGCAAATTATGCATATCGAAAGTAATGGCACCTTTGAATTTACCAACTTCATGTTCGTAATCCGAGCGCATATCGACCAAAACTACATTTGGGTCTTTCAATAACCTTTTAAAATCCGAGGGTTCCAAATGTTTGCCCGTGCTTTTTAGGGGGTTCACTGGGAGGTCAGAATTTACAATTTCATCCTTAACTCTTACATGGAGTTTTTGAAAGGCAATTTTATCATGCTCTTCAATTTTGAATTGTACGGTATTAAACCTTGTATCAGATTTGACATAATCCATATAGGCTTCACAATCTTCCGGGGTACCAGAAACTGTGCCATTTAAACCTTCTGGGGCAATTATAATTCTGCCAAGCAGGTTGTTTTTCACGCAGAATAAATGATGTTCGTCGCGATAGGTTTCAGTGTCCTCTATTGGAGAGTAGCAATAATATAATATTACACGATATGGCTTCATTGATCTTGTTGTAATAACCCTAATTCGATGGCTTTAAGTAGCCAAAGTTCTTAAATAAATACAAATATACGATTTACGTCTGTTTTAATAAAATGACCAAAGTCTGTAAATATGATGATTCCATTGATTAATTCATTCCATGGCCTTAATTTTGGTCTATTTAGGAATTTTAAATTTTAGAAAATGCATATTGCAATTATAGGGAATATAGGCGCAGGTAAAACGACGCTTACCCAGTTATTAGGGGAACATTATAAGTGGGATGTGATGTATGAGGCCGTAGAGGGGAATCCTTATCTTGCAGATTTTTACGAAGATATGAACCGTTGGGCTTTTAATTTGCAAATTTATTTTTTGAACAATCGCTTTGCTCAAGTTCAGAAAATTAGGGCAGCAACTTATACTACTATTATTCAGGATAGGACCATTTATGAGGATGCCTTTATTTTTGCAAGAAATTTGTACGAATCAGGTGTTTTAACAGATCGTGACTATGAAACCTACCATTTATTGTTTGAATCAATAATCAATACCGTTTCTCACCCAGACTTACTGATTTATCTGAAAGCGGATTTGCCGAAATTGGTATCACAAATTAAAAAAAGAGGCAGAGATTTTGAAGCAGAGATTCCAGAAACGTATTTGGCAAGTTTGAATCAATATTACAATGAGTTTGTCACCAAATATGAACATGGTAAAATTATTCAGATTGATGTCAACAACTTAGATTTTGCCAACAACGAAGCGGATTTTAAATTAATCACGGATCAGTTGGACAAGGAGTTGTTTTATAAATAAAAATAGGGTGCAAAGATGCACCCTATTTCTGTGACCAGGAGGAGAGTCGAACTCCCAAGCCCTAAAGAGCACTACCCCCTCAAAGTAGCGTGTCTACCAATTCCACCACCTGGCCTTAATCTCCGAATGCTATCATTCCGATTTGTGCTGCAAAAGTAATAAATTGTTGCTAGCATCCAAGTTTATAAATCCGTCTAGGTTCAGGATATTCTCCTCAAAAAATTCAAACTACTCAGTGTCAAATTATTGAGTTAGAAAAAGCTTTATGGTGGTTGTGGTTCTTATGTATTTTTGGGTTCGGTAAGAATGAGTTCCTTACCTAGTTTGCAGGTATTGTTTAAACTTTAAATTTATTTGAAAGAATTAATTGGTACAATTAGACAAATAACCTGAAGTTATCTTACATCTTTTACAGCAAGCAAGAATTAAAAATGGTGACAGGCTTTGAAATGATCTCTTTCTAGGATTAAATTTTTTGATTTAACAAAGCTAATCAACTGTTTACGATCTACTCAATCCTCTATTGGCCTAGTCGCTACCCATTATTACAGTCGTTGGTTGCACAGCTTACTGTGAAATTTTTAGACTCTTAGCCAGCGATTTCGGGGTGCTGGGCGTCCATATTCAAGTGTTAACCAGTTTTGCCTAATAATAGGATTGGTATCGTTGTTTTTAACCAGATTCGCCATCTTACCGTACGAATGGTCTAGAACTGCCCCTTTCTAATACTCTTAATTTGTTCGTCCATCCGTTGTTGCCATCCTAAGCCATTTCTTCGATTGAGATATGGCGCTGTAAGCAGTTTGTATTCATCTTGTGCTTTTAGTAATGGAGCAGTAATGAGACATCCCATATTTCGGGTTGCAAGTCCGTAGGATCTCCTAAGGCTATCGATTTTATCTTCTCTTGCTTGTACTACCGAATCCAATAAAATTGGCATGCCCGCGGTTTCGTAAGCTATAAGTCCATTTTTTATGTCAGATTCAGCCTTTCTTCTGTATTCCGATAATAGTACTTCATATTCTCTTTTGGCACTAAGAATTGCTAACGTCGCGTGGTACGAAATGAAAAAGAGAAAGGCCATATTGAAGAAAATACTGATTTTGAGAAACCGATCTATGTAGGTGAGCCTTTTAAGAATTATAGATGCTAAAAGAGCCGAAAGTAGGGTGCCTCCTAACAAAATACCTAATACGGTAAGCCAATCGACGCCAATGAACAAGATTATTAAACTATCATAGACGGCATAGTTAATATAATAGTCGGGGGCTACTATTGCGCAAAATAGCACCGTTAATATTATAACATTTAGTATTAGTAATTTTTTCAAGAGGATAAGAATTTGAATAGGTATTGAAAATCTAAATTTACCATTAAATGTCCAACATTTAATTCTGCAAACACGACATTCAAACGATCCTCTGTCGCGGCCTTCTCGTCGGTAAAGAAAGTGTATAAGTCCATCCCCTCACCATCAAGTTGGTCCGTCGCACGGGAGGGGATTTAGGGTCAGTTGGTCGCTTGGTACACTCTCTTTCGAAGTCGAACGCGACCCCGGCCGTCCCCATACATTAAAAGTGTCGGTCCGTCGCACGGTTG
>CAXBLH010000199.1:0-9565 GCA_963976315.1 uncultured Dyadobacter sp. | reverse complement strand
AATGCGAAGTACCTTTACTCAAGGGGAAACCAGCCATTGTCAAGTAAACTTTTGACAATAAAGATTTGGCAGCCATTTGTGAAGCTCGTCCGTTACGAGAGTTCATCTGTAAACCCGCAGCTTCTGCTGCCTTTAAATCTTCTACGATTAGGGTGTAAATTTCTTCCTGAGGAGTTCTTGAAGGCATGAAATTTTCCGAACTAGCAGTTTGAGGCAACACTACTAATGGGACATCTCCCCAGAGTCTAACGGCTGTAAAATACGCCCAGGCACGCAAGAACTTTGCCTCACCAAGTATACGTGCTTTTTGAGCTGCATCCATCGGTGTAATGGCAGGTACTCTATCCAATGTCAAATTGGCGTTGGCTATGATTTTATAAAGCCCATTGTACCAGTTAATAACATGCTGAGTATTTCCATCATAAGAAAGTGAATATAAGTTATTCAAATCCGAATTCTGTGCGGTCTCTGTGGTAGCAGTACCCGTTGGCCCTTCCAGTAGTTGCCAGTTGGACGAGAAGATACCAGCTCCATCACCGTAAAAACGAAGACCAGCGTAGGTAGATGCAATAGCTGCCTCAGCGTGATCAGGAATGGTAAAAAAACTTTCCGGCGTTAAGTTGGAAGGATCCTTTTCTGAAAGGAAGTCTGAGCAACTTGATGGGCCTAGTAATATGGCTCCACAAAGAAGAGTTTTTCCTACTGTTTTTAAAATATATTTATTCATTTTGATGTTCTAATTAAATTAAACGGATAATGGGGTTATTAAAACGCAAGTTGAATACCACCCATATAAACGGTTGGTTTTGGATAACCATGCCATAATACTCCTTGGGAGAATACGTTGTCACTGTTTCCGCCTCTAGCAGGAGATTGTTCTGGATCGCCGTGCTGGTATTTTGTTAACAAAAAGAAGTTTTGAGCGGAAAGATAAAGTCTAAGTTTGCTCAATTTTAATTTTTGAGTTACGTTAGCAGGGAATGAATAACCAAGCATCATGTTTCTCCCTCTAATAAACGAACCATCTACAAGCCAATGTGTATCAACGTTAGTTACATATCCACCACGTGTTTCACGGATTTGCGCAATAGGTGTATCTTGGTTTTCAGGAGTCCATGCATTTAGCACTGTAGAGTAGCTATTTGCAATTGATACACGATCCTCACTTGGGTGTAAGGTTAGGTCTAAAACATCATTTCCATAAGTATACTGTATGTCAAATAGGAAATCGAAGTTTTTGTAACGGAAGTTATTCGTGAACGACCCCCATCCTTTTGGACTACCATTACCAATAATGCTACGGTCTGCATCCGTAATGGCTCCGTCACCATTTAGGTCTTTGTACTTGATATCACCAGGTAAAAGAGTCAGGTTGTTTCTATAACTTTTGAATTTCGCAGCTTCATCTCTTTCTGCTTCACTCCAAGTTCCAAGTCTGGTCAATCCCCAGAAGGAACCCACTGGCTGTCCCACTCTAATCACCCCGGTTTGGTTGGTGAAGTTAGGGCTACCCACTCCAAAGATATCCGAAGGCGTTGCCAACGATAATACTTTATTACGGTTCATAGAGATATTGAAGGTCGTATTCCAAGAGAAATCACTGTTTTCAATGTTAGTAGTGCTCAAAGAAAGCTCAATTCCTTTGTTCTCCATAGAACCTACGTTTTTACGAATAACAGCATATCCACTGGATTGAGGTACTGGGGCATCCAAAAGCATGTCTGTCGTTTTTCTGTAATAGTAATCTGCTTCAAACGAGATTCTACCTTTCAAGAAGCTAGCTTCAAGTCCAATATCTGCCTGAGCTGTTTTTTCCCATTTAAGATCTGGGTTGGCTAGACGGAAAACACCTGTTCCTGCTGCTTTTGAATCACCATAAACTGTCGAGTAATTAGAGCTAAGAAGAGACAGAGACGAATAAGAAGGGATTTCAGAGTTACCAGTTAAACCATAGCTACTACGGAATTTAAGGTTAGAAATTACGTTATTTCCTTTAAGAAACTCTTCTTCCGAAACTTTCCAGGCAAATGCTGCTGATGGAAAGAAGGCGTATTTATGGTTGTCTCCAAATTTAGAGGAACCATCAATACGACCCGTGAAGGTTAATAGGTATTTGTTTAACAAGCTATAATTCAAACGTGCGAAGTAAGAGTTAAACGCAAACCTTGACGCACTTGATCCTACCCTTGGGTTTTGAGCACCTGCCCCTAGGTTGTTAAAACTAAACAAATCGGTGGCAAAGTTTTGACTAGCTGCACTAGTCGATTCAAAACTGGTTTCTTGCCAAGATATACCCAATAATCCTGTGAAATCGTGGATTCCTCCAAATGTTTTGTTATAAGTCAGATAGTTTTCAAACGACCAGAAAGTTTCGGTTTGGTTGTTTTTATATGCTTCTCCAAATTGGGTTCTTGAAAGCGTGCGGTCTTGATAGTAGTTGTTTTCTTGACTTACCACATTCACACCAAGTACCGAACGTAAATCAAGGCCTTTTGCTAAGGTGATGTTAGAGTAAACACTACCAAGGGTTGTTTGTGTAGCCAATAAATAACGACGGCCGTTCAAACGGTGAACAGAACTACTAGTCCCTTCTGCTTGTGGATAATCTCTATTGTCAGCATAAGTGCCATCTGCATATTTAACAGGCAAGAATGGGAAATCCTCCACAATTTGACGAGGAACAGCATCATTGATATCTACCAAGTTTTCGTTTTGGTTGTTATAGCTCAATGTTGCTCCAACTTTCAACCATTTTTTTACTTGATCATCTATACTAAAACGAGTGGCGTATCTTTTTAGATAAGAGGTTTTAAGAAGTCCTTGATCATCTCTAAAGTTCAATGAAAGCGAGTAAGTAGTACCGCCTTTTCCTCCGCTTATTCCTAATTGGTGATTTTGAGAAATTCTATTTTGAGTAGCCTCTTTGAACCAATCCGTGTCGTACAGAGGATTCAAATTAGAATCAAAAACTCCAGGGAATTTAGCGCTATATTCTTTACGACGAGCCACTGGGTCCAGTTTGGTATAGTTCCCATCTGCCCAACCTTTGGGATCGAACTTTTCTAGGTTTTTATATGCCAAATCTTCTGTTGCAAGATATTCCTTAGCATTTAAAACCTTAGGTCTTTTGGGTCCAATAGTTGGGATACTTAAATCAAGATTGTAAGTTACAGTCCCTTCACCAGATTTTCCTTTTTTTGTTGTAACAAGAATTACCCCGTTGGCACCTCTTGCACCGTATATTGCCGTAGAAGATGCATCTTTCAGCACCTCCACTGATACGATATCATTTGGGTTGATATAATCAATAGCGGAGCTAAATTGCGCTTGGTTACCTTGTGGCAACATTACTCCATCGACCACATAAAGTGGGTTGTTAGAAGAGTTGATAGAACTAAAACCACGGATTCGAATATTGGTACGTCCACCGGGGCGACCTGAGTTTGTATTTACTTGTACCCCAGGAAGCTTGCCAGCTATTGCTTGGTTTAGCGATGGAGAAGGTCGCTCACGTAATTCCGTTTCACGTACCGACCCCACTGAACCCGTTAAATCAGATTTTTTGGCAGTTCCATAACCGATAACAACTACTTCACTAAGTGCCTTGGTGTCAGAGTCTAATCCAATATCAACACTAGAACGATTACCAACAATAACTTCTTGGCTAACGAAACCAACGAAACTGAACACCAATACCGAAGCATTACTAGGAACATCAACGGTGTAGCTTCCATTAATATCTGTGTTGGTGCCTTGGCTAGTTCCTTTTACAACGATGTTTACCCCTGGTAGACCTTCGCCAGTAGTAGAGTCTGTAACTTTTCCTTTGATGGTTTTTTCAACGCCGTTTACTTCCATCGTAACAAGTGCGCGTGAAGAAGTAAGAGGGCTTGCCTGCATGGCAGTACCTGCAATTAGTAATGCTGGCAGGAATTTGTTTCGTATGAGCTGAGCGCAGACCATACTAATAATAGTAGTTTTCTTTTTCATCTGAATTGGTTAGGTTAATAAATCGATTTTTCTTTGATTATAAAATTAAGTTTGCAAAAAGGTTTTAGCATAGGCAAATCAGTAGAGTTATTGGTGAACGATATACTTTGTAATAATTTAATTGAAAAGATAAAATTTACATCTAACTGCACATAAGGAGTGAATATATGCCGTCATCAATATTAGAATATGATTATGAATTTATGATTAACCCAATATTAGAATATTATGAAGATTAGATTTTATTGAAATATACCTACAAATAACATGAAAATTTGATTGCTATTGAAATTTAAGTACACTATTTTTCAATGCAAACGTTTGCATTTTTTTAATTTTTGTTAGTACAATTGGGCTAGATTGCTGTTTTAAAGCTTAATATTATTCTAGAAATAGTTCTATAATCTCTTCGATATCAAGATAAATAGAGTGCTTTGATGAGCAAAAAAATGAAGCTTTTTACAAGATGGTTTACTTTTTTTTAGATATTTTATTTCCCTTGCGCATCATAAGCCCGAACCAGCGACCCGGCAAGTGGTTTTTTATTTTCTTCCTGGATGCCATTGTTGTTAGCATCCTGCCAAACCCGGCCGCTCACCTGCGCCTGTGTTGGTACGGCTCCCATTAACAGGTATAGGATCCAGTAACGCTTTTTATTCATTTGCTTTGAAGGTTAATTTTTGATAATGGCTATGCTGCTTCTACTTATTGGCTCTTAATCTGTATTTTACAATGTTGGTTGGTAATGTTTTATCTCTTTTTAAACTCGGCTTTTTTGGTGGTTTTTGAAGGTTTGTGGGGTACAGACCACGGTTGAGAGAAAATCAATTTTCTGGTGGAAGTTCTTTAATTGCTTTGACTGTCGGATTTTTTAATAAAAATGCTGCATAAAAAGTTGTATCGGATTTAATTCGGTTAATTATTGATGAGTCTACTTTAGCCATTTTTGAAAATCTTCTTGTATATACTCTTTCGGTCAATCCTCCCCAATAATACAATACTACCCCAATTTTAGGGATGTAATAACTAATATAGCCTTCGCTTTGGTCAGGTAATTCTTCGACATATTTATATACCACTATTCGAGAATTTTTTATATTATAAATTCTCGAACCAAGAAGTGATATATTATATAATGTATCAAAAGGGGAAATAAAATTTGAGTATTTTAAACTATCTTGAAACGAATATGACATATTGAATGTGATACCATCCTTGGATTGATAAACACCATTAGATGTTTCATACGTTAAAATGTGCTTCTCACCATAATTGTCAAACACTTTAATCGAGTCATTTTCTAACACTATTTTTTGACTGATTACAGTATTATAATTATTTATCCCAGAACTAGTTGTGCAATCATAAAATAATGTGTATCCATTACCGCCTTTACAAGACAGTAATAAAAATAATGCAGTATGTAATGTATATTTAGCAAAATAAATCATCTCCTTTAAAGTTAATTTCCGACTTCTAAACCTCCTTCATAATGCCACATTTTTTTAAAGACTGTAGAAGTATTTGAATGTATTCCAAGACTTGTGTTTGCTTCAATAATTCCTCTTATAGCTTGTAGAGGCCATAAATTAGTGTTTTTCTCAGAAAATCCATATTTCCTATAATCGTCTAGAACTTTGATATGTTGAAAATGCTTAACCAAGCCTTGTGCATTTCTTTTTTGATTTGAAGTTAGGCCTAAAGTACTATTATTAATCAAGTTGTCATCTCGATAGTCAGAAGTAATAATTTCGGCATGTATAAAAGACTCATGAAAAAATGTAATAATATTGTCTTCGATGTTCCGTTTGCTATCATTATCAATGCTAACGGTAATATCCATTCCATTATTAAAAGATTTTGAACCTGTTTCTCCAGCTGTATCTGGATTTCCTATATTACCACTTTCGTATGCCAAGTTAATTCCATTGGTGTGATATTTACCATCTTTAGTAGCTGTTGAATTTCCAATTTTTTGTCCTTTACTGGCATATTGCGAAAAAAAATGTTTTCCTTGTTTCGTATTTGCAAAAGCCATATATGCGTTGTATGCAATTTTGTTGTCCATTAAGGATTTCGCAATGTTCAAACTGTCGCCATTAACATCTATAAACCGAAGAGGATTATTTGCACCATATTGGTACGAAGATAATCCATAGTATTTCTCGGCGTACCTATCAACCGTCCCAAACCTACCAATCTCCGGCATATACATCCTTGCGCTATAATCCTGCCAACCGGTTTCCGTGTCGTCCGCGACCCCGTTGTTTTCCTTGCCATTGTATTGGTATTTATTGGTGGCATCGGAGCTCGTTTTTAGTACGGGTAGGCCAAAAGGCATGGCACTAGTAATGCGCGCGACTCGGCTTCTTGGAGAACGGTTCCGCCTTCTTTTAATAATTTGTGCCATATCCAGTAACGCTTTTTATTCATTTGTTTTGAAGGTTAATTTTTAATAATGGCTATTTTGCTTCTATTTTTTTGCTCTTAATCTGTATTTTATAGTGTTGGTTGGTAATTTTTATCTCTTTTTAAACTAGGCATTCTGCTGGTTTTTAAAGATCGTGGGGACACAGACCACGGTTGAGGAGTGGCGTAGCGGAACGTTTGAAAACGCCTTTGCCCTAAATGAGTCTATTCAAAAGTCATCTGTTTTTTGAACTGGTTCGCCTTTATTTTAGACTCACAACCTTCAATCAGAATATTTCTCCCTTTTGACAATTGAAAATGGAACGAGTATTCCTTGCTATTCTTAATTACTGACAATTTCAGTGATTCACTGGCAGCAAAAGGTATTCTCTGTTGTAACCCCTTTACAATCTTGACTAATTCATTAGACTTTGAATCATAATATACACCCATATTGGCTAACCCAGTCGAAAAATCAGAGTTAAGAACAACCTTATCCAAGACTAACAAGTCATTAATCGAAAGACTGACGGTATCCTGACGGAAACAATCTCCTAATGAAATTGAGAATAATTCCCCTCTCTCGTTTTTTAATCTCTTATTCATGCAAGATGTAAGGCAGAGCAGAATAAAAAGTATAATACTGTTTCTTTTCATCATTTGAATCAGTTTTGTTTACCACGATTTAAGGCTCCTACGCCATACATTTGATGTATTCGCTTTACTTGCCAAGGCTCTATTCTGGTTCCTGCCGCAGGTTGGCCTGACGAATTCATGTCTTGCGATTGGTGCATTAAATTGCCAGGAAAATCATTTGTGGTATATGGAGCACCCGTAGCTGGGTTGGTTTCATTTTTCGGATGGCCAAGTACAGCACTGTGTCCCAGTTCATGCGCTCCTGTTCTGGAATAATTTCCACCTTTTTCTATATAAACCACATTCTGCCCAACTGGCCCAAAACCTTCAATATTTCTACCAGGAAGGTCTGTTTGCCCAATTGTAGTTGCTACATCATCCACTATTCTAAAAGCATGGTCGCTTGCGTCTAATGGGTTGTTTTGAGCATCGGCTACTGTAATATTGGTCGTAGTTTTATACTCTATATTCTTATCACCACCACTAAATGACTTTTCAATCTGTTTACTAATCTGCTGCGAGATTCTGGACAATTGTTTATCAGTCAACCCTTTAGATGTATTGTCAACCACTTTGCCAGTTACGGTAATCTGATATAGATCTCTTCCATTTTTACCACCTCCCTGAACGAAGTTTACAGATATTGAATCCCCATTGATATCAATCAAATTGACGGGATTATTTGCGGCATATTGATATGAAGACAACCCATAATATTTCTCTGCATATCTATCTGTAGTTCCAAACCTCCCAATCTCCGGCATATACATCCTTGCGCCGTAATCCTGCCAACCGGTTTCCGTGTCGTCCGCGACCCCGTTGTTTTCCTTGCCATTGTATTGGTATTTATTGGTGGCATCGGAGCTCGTTTTTAGTACGGGTAGGCCAAAAGGCATGGCACTAGTAATGCGCGCGACTCGGCTTCTTGGAGAACGGTTCCGCCTTCTTTTAATAATTTGTGCCATATCCAGTAACGCTTTTTATTCATTTGTTTTGAAGGTAAATTTTTGATAATGGCTATGCTGCTTCTATTTTTTGGCTCTTAATCTGTATTTTGTGGTGTTGGTTGGTAATATTTTATTTCTTTTTAAACTAGGCTTTCTTGCTGGTTTTTGAAGGTCTGTCAGGGGTACAGACCACGGTTAAGCAAGAGTTGAGAAAAGAGTTATCTTTAAGGATTTTTAAAAATATCTTCGAAATTACCAAGACGGTCCATTGGAATTAAGTCTTGCAATATTTTAGATTTTCCATTTTTGATTTGTACCACTCTTGCTAATTCTCCACCAACATAAATATGCCAAAGACTATCTGGTTCACCGTTTTTATAATATCCTTTATAATGCATTAACCCATCTACACCTCTATATTCTGTATAACCATGCCTTTTATCTTGATGATACGTTTCTATTATATATAGTTCACTAGTGTCACCATTAATTATGCAGGCACCTTCTCGCAAATTATTATTGTAATATTGCTCCATTGTTAATTTAGCATTTGGACTCAATCCAACCCATAAACCCTCACGTTTGCCATTAAGAAGCATCCCCATTTCATCAATTCTGCCATCCGATTGTATTGTTTTTACAAATTGAATGTCATCTTTAGTTTTTTGAGAATTACAGGATGAAAATATAGCCCACAGCATAATTTCAATTCCCACTAATTTTATATTTAATCTTCTGGTTGTTAACATCTTGGTTGTATTTTTCGGTATACATTGTTGTTTTATATAATTTGTTGAGTTGGGCTGCATAATTACGATATAATACAGCCCTACCATTGGCCAATTGAATATGATCTTCTCGCCCTGAATAAACCTGCTTCTATTTATCAATATAGCTTAAGTTTCCTGGAATTAACTGCTTGCTACCTACTTGGTTGTCAAATTCTACTAGACTCCGCAACATTTTTTGTTTATGAACAAATGCTTCATGACCAATAGTCATCATCTGATCATTTACATTATGACCTGGATCCAGCGTAATGACTTGGCCAACACCATTTTCGATTCTTGAATTATCTGTTGCAGACCTAATTTCTCTAGATTCTAGTCCGTTTCCTCTATTTTCTGGATCATTCTTTAAATAAATACTGGATATTTCATGAACAGCATCGGAACTAGATTGAATTATAGATGATCTGAAGATTAATTCATCCTTAGCTCTAATACCAGAATTTTTGAATGTTATTTTTTGTCCTCCAATGTTATATTCTTTACCACCTACAGCATACTGTCGAAGAAATGCTTTACCCAATTTAGTCTTATAAAATGCTAATAAAGCCTGCTGTCCTATTTTATCCAACTGACTAGGATCAATATCTCTACCGTCAAAATCATTAAACATGATTGGACCATTAAGCGAATAATTGAAGGGTGATATTGAGTAATACTTCTCGGCCAAAGGATCCACCACCCCCCCCACTACCAATCTCCGGCATATAGATCCTTGCGCTATAATCCTGCCAACCGGTTTCCGTGTCATCCGCGACCCCGGTGTTTTCCTTGCCATTGTATTGGTATTTATTG
>CAXBLH010000198.1:0-9583 GCA_963976315.1 uncultured Dyadobacter sp. | reverse complement strand
ATAAAGACAAAATTGTACGTCCAGTAACAAGAACCCGTATACGCGATAATGCTGTTTATTATGATGCAGTGGCCCTTTATTCGAAACGTCGTGACGAATTTCAAGATCGTATTTACAAATCCATAGACGCTGATTTTAAATCTCGTGGTTTGATTTTGGAGCAACTTTTGATCCGTAACATTAATCTGCCAGAGTCGGTAAAGAAGACGATTGAATCAAAAATCAATGCGGAGCAAGATGCCCAGAAAATGGAATTTGTCCTTCAAAAGGAACAGCAGGAGGCAGAACGTAAAAGGGTAGAAGCCAAGGGTATAGCCGATTACCAGACGATTATCGCCAATAGTTTGACCGATAAGCAGCTGCAATACGAGATGATCAATGCACAAAAGGAAATCGCGACTTCGCCCAACTCCAAAGTGATTATTATGGGTGGAAAAGGAAATATGCCTTTGATTATCAATGATAAATAAGCCGCTTTTTTATACTTTAACCTGTCAAAGTCTTGGCAGGTTTTTTTTATGCCCTGTCAGTTTATAGAGAGCGAGTGATGGGGAGAAATAAACCGCTCATTTCTAGTTAACTTCGCAAGCATTCCGTTTCAGTAACTTATATTCTCCATTGTTTTTAAACGCTCGAATAGAGGTGCCAACATAGCGCTTGAAGGTCTTAGAGAGATGACTCACGTCCGTAAAGCCCAAATCATCAGCGATTTCGGTAAGGGTATAGTCTGAGTTTAGCAAGCGAACTTCAACCAGTTTAAGCTTGGCTTTGATAATGTATTCTCGCAACGGCATATTTACCTGCTTACTAAAATACTCACTGACATACGTGGGGGACATAGCGAATATTTCAGACAGTTTATCAATCTTTAAAAGTTCCGGTTTGTCGAGGTTTTCATTGATATAAGAAAGCATTCGGATTATCCTTTCGTCAGCATTATTTTGTGGTATTTCATAAAAACTCCCCTGCTTAATATTGCGAATTAGAATTTCTAATACACTCGTCATAAAGCTTTTTACTAGGGAAATGGAGTCGTTTCCGTAATTTCTAGATTCTATCAGAATCATCGAGAAAAGACTTTTAAGGTGCTGTCGATCCAGATCGCTTTGTATAATATCACCAGGTAGCTGGTTGTAGTTGGAAAGGATATAAGTCGCTTCCCGAAACCATTCATTTCTTTCTTTTGATACTCGGTTGGTGTTTTTAAAGAAAGAATCATTGAACTTCAAAAAAATAAATTGAGAGGGTGTCTCAATATTAAAGGAATGACATTTTAAAGGAGGAAGTAAAAATATGCTTCCCTTAGAATAGGGGTATTCGTTGTAATTAATGCATTGGGTTCCTGCCCCTTCCTGGATCATTACTAATTCAAAGAAATTGTTTTTGGCGGGTCGTTGTTTCCAACTAGCCAATTCCATTTCTTGTATTTCAAAAGGTTTGTTTGCTTCAAATGACTGCATTATTTCTTTTTTTTAGTTCAAAAATACGTATTATTGATTGAAATATTCATGAATAGCATTTTAAAACCTTTATAAATACATTAATAACCAATATTTATACCTTATAAAGGAAAGTGTGCAGTATACTTTTGTAGAATCAATTAATCACATTAGAGTTATGAGAAAGTCATATTTGACGATAGTTGCAAAGATTTTGGTAAAGGAAGAAAAAAGGGATTTTGTGAAAACAGAACTCATCAAGCTGATCGCCACCACCAGAGGCGAAGTAGGAAATATTAATTACGATTTACATCAAGACAATGAAAATCCTAATTTGTTTTTATTTCATGAAAATTGGGTCAGTCGTGATTTATGGCAAGCACATATGCAGGCCGATCATATAGTAGCCTTTCAAAAAGCTGTTGAAGGTGCGGTAGAAGAGGTAGTGTTAAATGAAATGACAGAAATTGGTTAAACTTTTCTTTTGCTAAAAGGTTTGAAAATACGTTTGGTATGAATCTTTTGGTATAAGATGTTATTTAAAAAGAGCGCCATTAAATTGATAAATAATGAACTTAGAACTACAAGATAAAGTGGTATTGGTAACCGGCTCAACAGCCGGTATCGGGTTTGCTACGGCACACGGTTTTTTAAAAGAAGGGGCACAGGTAATTATCAACGGACGTTCTACCGAAGGGATTAAGGAAGCGGTGGCACAATTGAAAACATTGGTTCCAGATGCAAAAGTGTCGGGAATTGCCGCTGATTTTTCAAAAGTGGAAGAAATTGATCACCTTCTAAAGCAATTACCTGAAGTAGATATCTTAATTAACAATACAGGGATTTTTGAACCCAAGGAATTCGCCGATATTCCTGACGAAGATTGGTTTAGGTTTTTTGAAATAAACGTCATGAGTGGAATTAGAATGGCGAGACATTATTTCCCAAAAATGTTAACTAAAAATTGGGGTAGAATTATATTTATTTCAAGTGAATCCGGAGTATTTATACCTGAAGAAATGATCCACTACGGTATGACCAAAACGGCTCAAATTGCAGTGAGTAGAGGTTTAGCTGAGCTTACAAAAGGAACGGGAGTAACTGTTAATGCGGTATTGCCTGGTCCAACTAAGTCCAAGGGGGTTGGTATTTTCCTGGAAGATCTTGCCAAGGCAGGGGAAACAACCGTGGAGGCAGTGGAAGTGGATTTCTTTAAAAATATGCGACCTACTTCTCTTATTCAACGATTCGCGACAGTGGAAGAAGTAGCAAATACAGTGGTTTACTATTGTAGCCCTCTGGCTTCGGCCACGAATGGCGCTGCTATTCGGGTAGAAGGTGGTTTGGTAAGATCCATCTTGTAATTAGGAACGCATACGAGCTCGTTACCTACCATTTTTATGGTCTACATTTGATTTTGGATAGGGTGGCTTGGTATTTTAAAGAAATTGAATAAAAAGAAAGATACAATGAAAGCAATAGGATTTAAACAGTCGCTACCGATTCAAGAAAACGAGAGTTTTATAGCATTTGAAACTCAAAAACCGAGTCCTGAGGGATACGATTTATTAGTACAAATTGCTGCCATTTCTGTAAATCCGGTCGATTTCAAGATTAGGCAAAGTGCTGCTAAAGGTACGGTGCTTGAAACTCCCAAGGTAATAGGATGGGATGCGGTGGGTACGGTGGTGGCAGTGGGGGATAAAACTACCAGATTTAAAGTTGGCGACCACGTATATTATGCAGGGGATTTGACGCGTAGTGGAAGTAATTCAGAATTTCAGCTAATTGATGAAAGAATAGTTGGTAAAAAGCCTGAAACATTAACAGTTGCGGAAGCTGCTGCAATTCCATTAACGGGCCTTACGGCTTACGAATCGTTGTTTGATCGGATTAAAATTGATCCGGTGACCGATAAAGGAAAAACGGTTTTGATTCTGGCGGGTGCAGGCGGAGTAGGTTCTATCGCCATTCAAATGGCCAAGAAAATAGCTGGACTTACCGTAATAGCAACCGCTTCCCGTCCAGACTCTATCCAATGGTGTAAGGAAATGGGCGCAGATTTTGTGATTAATCACTATGACCTGAAAGCGGAGCTAGAAAAAATTGGCCATAGTCAAGTGAATTATATTTTGGACTTTGTGGATTTAGAAGGTTACTGGGATACCATCGCCGAGATAATCAAACCACAAGGTCATATTGTTTCCATTACTGGGAGTACGAACCCTTTAAATTTGAATATCTTGAAAACCAAGAGTGTCACTTTTTCATGGGAATTGATGTATACTCGTTCGATGTTTACAACCGAGGATATGGAGAGGCAACACTATATATTGAACCATATTGCTGACTTATTAGATGCGGGTACCTTACAAACGACATTGACTAGCACTTTGGAGGGTTTTACGGTTGATAATCTTAAAAAGGCCCATGAAATGCAGGAATCAGGTAAAACGATTGGCAAAACGGTCATTGTCTATTAACGTTTTGAACCACGACTTTTAAGAAGTAATGTGGGTTGACAAAATAGTATATTGAAGAGTCTGTTTGGCTAACCGCCAGCAGACTCTAAACTTATAAACTAAGAGCCATGTTAAATACAACAAGTATTAATCCTACTAACGGAAGAAAAATTGCGGAATATGAACGCATTTCGTTAGACTTCACTCACCAAAAAATTGGGCAGGCGCACCAAGCATTCTTGTCATGGAAAGGCTTGTCTTTTGAGGAACGTGCAAAGTATTTTATCAAACTGGCAGAAATTTTAGAAGCCAATAAAGAAACCTATGCCCTACTGGCGACACAGGAAATGGGTAAAACGATTGTACAAGCTCGTAAAGAAATTGAAAAATGTGTTTGGGTTTGCCAGTACTATGCTGAAAATGCGGCTAGTTTGTTACAGGACGAAAATGTAAAAACGGAGGCATCGAAAAGTTATGTAACCTTTCAGCCGATAGGTGTTATTTTGGCGGTGATGCCCTGGAATTTTCCTTTTTTTCAGGTGATTCGTTTTGCTGCACCTGCTTTGATGGCTGGTAATACTGGAGTGTTGAAACATGCTTCTAATGTTCAGGGCTGTGCATTGGCCATCGAGGAGATGTTTAAAATGGCTGGTTTTCCGGAAGGTACATTTACGAATCTCAACATTGGTTCCAAGCAAGTAAAAGAAGTAATTGAAGACAAACGTATTGTAGCCGTAACCTTAACGGGGAGCGACCCCGCTGGACGTTCTGTGGCATCCATAGCAGGGCAAAACCTTAAAAAAACGGTATTGGAGTTAGGGGGGAGTGATGCTTATGTGATATTAGACGATGTGGATATTCAAAAAGCGGCTGAAATGGCGACTTTGGGACGCTTACAAAACAACGGTCAAACCTGCATCGCGGCGAAAAGATTTGTGATTTTGGATGCGATTTACGATTCTTTTTTGGAAGCATTTAAGCATAAAATGCAAGAAGCAAAAATGGGTGATCCCATGGACGAAGCCACTTATTATGGCCCTATGTCGCGTCATGATTTGAGAGATGAACTGCACGAACAAGTCAAGAAAACAGTAAGTCAGGGAGGGAAGTTAATACTAGGGGGCGATATACCCGCAAATGAAGGTGCTTATTACCCTGCTACAATACTGGCCGATTTGAAGCCCGGTATGGAAGGTTTTGACAATGAACTGTTTGGTCCCGTGGCTTCGGTGATTAGGGCTAAGGATGAGGAAGAGGCCATTGAACTTGCCAATAATTCACAGTTCGGCTTAGGTGCGGGTGTACTTACCAGTAATAAAGAACGTGGTGAAAAAATAGCCTTACAGTTGGAAGCTGGAAACAGCTTTGTGAACAAATTAGTAGCATCAGATCCACGACTTCCATTTGGTGGTATTAAAAATAGTGGTTATGGGCGTGAGTTATCAGGCTATGGAATTCGTGAGTTTGTAAATACCAAAACGATTTGGATTGATTAAGGTACTGGTGTGGTTGTGAAAAAAAATGGGGTAAATATGATGGAAATATGTAGGATGAAAATAGTACTGCTTATAGTGTTAATGGTTGGTTCAAACATTTCTATTTTTGCCCAAAAGCAGGAAAAGAAAGCAGAAAGGTACAAGGATGTCTATAAAAAATATTTGGGCGCAACTTGTCCAATTGAGCAAGATGGTATCCAACATTTTGTCTATTTTTCAAAGGATCGTGATGCCATTCGTAATCATATTTTTTTGACTAAATCCAAATTTTCTGGTGCCCAGATTATGTATTCTTGGGATCAGTTGGAGCCGGAAAAGGGGATCTATGATTTTTCATCCATTCTTGAAGATTATGAATATTTAAGGAAGTATGGAAAGAAGTTATTTATTCAGTTACAGGATGCAACTTTTAATCCATTAAAAAAGGCAGTACCCCTGTATTTGTTAACAAAAGCATATGACGGTGGTGCTGTGGTACAGATAGGTGATGATGGCAAACCAGAAGGGTGGGTTGCCAAACGTTGGAATCCCGAAGTTCAAAAACGTTTTGCCTTATTATTGGATACCCTTGGGAAAAACTTTGATGGGAAAATTACAGGAATTAATCTTCAAGAAACAGCAATAGGGGTGAGTTCAAAACAAGATCCGTCCTTTTCTGCGAAACGATATTTTGAAGGTTTAAAGATAAATATGTTGTCATTGAAAAAGGCTTTTCCAAAATCAGTGACCATGCAATACGCCAATTTTATGCCTGATGAATGGCTGCCATGGGATGACAAGGGGTACCTGCGTGGGCTTTACCAGTATGGTAATGAAATTGGAGTTGGGTTAGGAGGACCGGATTTGATGTTTACAAGACAAGGACAATTGAATCACGCTTTGGCTTTAATGCATGAAAATAATTATTCGGTACCTCTAGGGATAGCCGTTCAGGATGGAAACTATATTGGAAAGACTGGAAACGAAGAAATTATTAAAAATCGTACCAATATAGTACCTCAGTTACATGCATTTGCTAAGGATTTCTTAAAAGTGAATTTTATATTTTGGGTAAATCAAAAACCTTATTTTGAAGAAGATGTAGTACCCTGCTTTTCGGAAGAATGACCCTAAAATGGTGCTATAAAAATGGTCGCGCTTTGAACTGAATCATGTCAAAACGCGACCATTTTTTTATGGCGTAGATTGTTTTTTTACTGTTTATATTCCTCCATCCGCTTTTTTAATTCAGCGACTTTCTCAGGGTTTTTGGTATACAGATTGGTTGTTTCGCTAGGGTCGTTTTTGAGGTTGTACAATTCTCCTTCCATTGGTGGTGCCTCTACATTTCCATATTTGGTTTGTAAGTGACCAGTACCATTTCCGAAAATTAATTTCCAATCACCTTCTCGCACCACACGTCCTTCGATGATAAGCCCACTTCTGTTATTGGTCTCTTTTTGACCTAGCAGAACTGGTAACAGACTAAAATTGTCACGAGATTCAGTAGCTGTAAGTGTATCGCCTACCACCTCCGCAACAGTCGGTAGTATATCTGTGAAAATCATTAGTTGATCTGAGCTCGACTTGGCTTTTATCTTCCCAGGCCAGCGCGCAATAAATGGTATGCGGTGTGCGCCTTCATAGAAATCGATTTTCATACCTCGGTATTTGTCAGTAGCACGGTGGTTGTACTTTGCGATGTCTTCTTTAAACCAAACAGGCCCGTTATCAGAAGTGAAAATTACCAGTGTGTTTTCATCTAGTCCCAGCTTTGTTAACGCATCCATAATTTGACCCACTGTATGATCCACCTGCATGGTAAAGTCACCATATTCTCCCACTTCGCTTTTACCAGCGAAATTTTGATCGGCTACCCAAGGAGTATGCGGCGCAGTAAGTGCAAAATATAGGAAAAATGGTTTATTAGATTTGGAGGCAGCTTCTTTTTCAATAAACGATAACGCTTTATTGGTGAAAGTGGGTAGCACGTCTGCATGTTTGAGCCCCGGTGCTATTTTTCCTCCACGCCAAAATGCACCAGAAATAGTAGAAGTAGCATCCGGACTTTGATTATCAGCAATGTCCTCGGTGGGTGCTGAAACGGCCTTGTTGTTTTCAATATAAAAATAGGGTGGTATGTCTAACGAAGCATGCATTCCAAAGTAATAGTCAAAACCTCGATCGAAAGGTCCGCCATCGAGTGTTTTTTGATAATCTACGTCTTTCCAGTCACTTACTCCTTCAAAACCCAAGTGCCATTTTCCTACCATAGCAGTTGCATAGCCATTTCGTTTCAATAAGGACGCAAGTGTAAGCTGGTCACGGTCAATCAATGCCCCGTTTTTCACATCCATCGGCTTTCGAAGCGGATATTGTCCCGTCATTAATCCATAACGGGAAGGCACACACCATGCGCCCGCGGAGTGAGCATCTAGAAAACTCATACCCTGACTCGCCAGTTTGTCGATATTGGGTGTTGGGATTTTGGAATCAGGATTAAAACTGCCGGGGTCACCGAATCCCATGTCATCTGCTAATATGATGACAATATTGGGCGATTTTTTGCTGGTTTCTTTATTAGATTTAGTGGCACACGAGTATAGCGTCTGCGTAAATAGGAATAATAAAAGTAATCGGAAGGAAGTTTTCATGGTTTTTGGATAATTCTCGAAAAGGGATTTCTGTTTTATTTATTAAAAATGTAAAAAGTCATTTGTTCACATTAAGTCATGCAAAACGTAAAAGCTACGCAATATTATTTCATTTTGAAAGTGCCACCCGTGTTAACATCATCAATCTAAAATCCATAGCCGTAGCATGCGGTATGTTTTTGGCACGAAGAATAAGTTTTCCCGAACCTTTTTTGAGGTGTATCACTCCGGCTTTCATGGGCTTAAAATCCTTTTCATAAGATTCCATACGTTCTACCCGGTCATATTGTTGGTTGATTATGCCGGACTCAATGGCTTTGGTAATATTAAACTCAAGCTTATCGTCCTCAAAGGCAAGTTGCATCGAAGAGCCAGTATCGTCAGAAGGGCAAGTATAGTAAATTTCCACCCCATAGTCTCCTTCGGAAAGGACCTCTACATCCCAGCTTATATAGTCGCCATTGTTTTTCCAATTCAAAAAATACGAACTGTTAGGGTATTTGTTGGAACGCTTGATGTCTCCGTGTGCCAGTGCGTCGCGAGCTGGTAGCTGCGTGTACTTATAATCAGGGTGTCCCACAGGAAAAGGGCGGTTATCACTCGCAATTCCTTTTAGTACTTCGGCTTTCCAGTCTAACACTGCCTTAGAAAGCGTTTTGGTTAATTCTGGTTTTTTTGCCGAAATGTCAATTCGTTGTTCGGGATCTGAGTTCAAATCGAATAGTTGGTTGCTATCATCCAAAACATAATGTTGTTTTCGAACCGATACTTTTCCATTCCAATGTGAAAACAGCATTCTATCTGGCCAATTTTGGCTGGTTTTAAGTAAAAGAGGTTTTAGGCTTATTCCGTCCAATGGTTTTACGGAATTGAACTGAATGCCCGTTAAATCTGCAAGGGTCGGTAGCAGGTCAACCGTTCCCGAAACTTGATCCACTTCCAAACCAGCAGAGATCGTCCCGGGCCATTGTATTACAAAAGGCGACTTAACTCCTCCCTCATCTGTGGAGCCTTTCCTGCCTTTCATACCACCATTCCAGCGTGAACTATTGGGGCCGTTATCGCTCAGGTAAATTACAATGGTTTCCCTGTCTAATTTTAATTTTTTCAATTGGTTTTGAATTCTTCCAACGTTTGAGTCGATGTTCTCACAAAGTGCCAAGGCAGCACGGGTGAAGTCAATATCTTCCTCGCCGGTACGTGTATCTGCAAATTTCGTGAGTTTTTTGTCCTTAAACTTCGCCCATTCCTTGTCGGGTACTTGCATTGGAGAATGAGGAGTGTTATAGGGTAAATACAAAAAGAAAGGATTGTCCTGATTTTGATTAATAAAATCAAGCGCTTTGTCGGTCAGGTCATCAATAATAAAGCCATTTCCTTGCACGATTTGACCATTATGTTCTAAAAGTGAATTAAAGTAATTGCCCCAGTGTCCGGAACAAAAGCCATAAAATTCATCAAATCCACGTGCATTGGGATGGTAAGGGTACTGCATCCCATTATGCCATTTCCCGAAAGCAGCTGTAGAGTAACCCGCCTTTTTAAACACTTGG
>CAXBLH010000197.1:0-9593 GCA_963976315.1 uncultured Dyadobacter sp. | reverse complement strand
GTGGAGGCGTTGACATTGAGCATGAAGGCAAGTCTCCTGGCTGATGTCACTTTTACCAACCTTCTCAGTGCGTTTGGCACCAATGGTTCACATGGGTAAAAGCTTTTTCGTATAAACGAAGAACAAATACAGTAGCACGACTGCCCGTGAATTTCACACGGTTCCTTTTTAATCTAGTATAGCGCCTGTTTTAAATTTTTAACAGATGCTTTGAGCTTCATGGTGAAGAACTAAGAACCTTAATGCCGATTGACGGGTGTTCACAAAGAACTCCACAAAGTTCGGGCACCGTGTTTTAGCCACCAAATACTTGGTTTATAAAAGTAGTTTTCGCCGAAATTAGAAATCCGTACCGATAAAATATCTAAATCGTGGGGCTTATTAGAGTCGGAAAAGTTAGTTTGATTGGCTCGGCTTTTCCAATTATCAGTGATGCAACTGCTGTAAGGAGTGTAAGCGCCGCACTTATTGATTTTATTTCTTAATGGTATAGTATATCAAAACTGGATTTGTTGGTAGACTTTTGTAACCAAAAAGCCAAAAGTGCCAAATGGCTCTAAAATTGGTTTAAAGAAGAATTATACAGCCGAAAGCCTGTGGCTCCATCTCTCGTGGCAAATTTAATTAGATGCAGGCCACATGATGGTCTAATTGTCTTCATTGACCTACTCTTTCCTTATTTCAGGAGCAAATAGTTAAAATTGATAACGGTCATAGGAACATTTACATTTAAAAATACTAAATTCTCAAAGACCAGTCCTAACTTTACAATTAATTTATAAATTGTCATTTTCAATAAATATTTAATAACATAAAATGGAATATCGTATAGAAAAAGATACCATGGGCGAAGTTCAGGTTCCGGCTCATGTATATTGGGGAGCTCAAACGCAACGATCTATTCAAAATTTCCCGATTGCACAGGATATCAACAAAATGCCGAAGGAAATTATTAAGGCATTTGCATACTTAAAAAAGGCAGCTGCAATCACTAACATGGAAGCGGGTGTATTGGATGCTGCAAAAAGTGAACTTATTGGGAATGTTTGTGATGAAATACTAACTGATCAGCTGAATGACCAATTCCCCTTAGTAGTATGGCAAACAGGTTCGGGAACGCAGTCCAATATGAACTGTAACGAGGTAATTGCATACAGAGGACATGTGTTACAAGGTGGAGCATTGTCTGACAAAACAAAATTTTTGCATCCGAATGATGATGTAAATAAGTCGCAGTCTTCTAATGATACTTTTCCTACTGCAATGCACATTGCAGCATATAAATTACTAATAGATGTAACTATACCGGGTATTACCAAACTTAGGGATACTTTAAAAGCAAAATCGGATGCTTTTAGAAATGTAGTAAAAATCGGAAGAACACACTTCATGGACGCTACTCCTTTGACCTTGGGTCAGGAGTTTTCGGGCTATGTTTCTCAGCTAGACCATGGCCTGAAAGCTATCAAAAACACCATGTCACACCTTTCCGAATTGGCATTGGGCGGCACGGCTGTTGGAACAGGTATTAATACTCCAGAAGGTTATTCGGAAAATGTTGCTAAGCACATAGCCGACCTCACCGGTTTACCTTTTATTACTGCTGAAAATAAATTTGAAGCACTGGCTGCACATGATGCGATTGTGGAAGCACATGGTGCTTTGAAGACAGTGGCGGTAAGTCTTATGAAAATTGGAAATGATATCCGTATGCTTTCGTCTGGTCCGCGCTCTGGAATTGGCGAGATTTATATTCCCGACAACGAACCCGGGAGTTCTATTATGCCTGGGAAAGTGAATCCTACACAATGTGAAGCCATGACTATGGTTGCTGCTCAGGTAATGGGAAATGATGTGGCAATTAGTATCGGTGGCTCCAATGGTCATTTCGAATTAAATGTTTTTAAGCCGTTAATGGCCTATAACTTCATACATTCCGCGCGACTTATAGGGGATGTTTGTGAGGCGTTTAATGATAAATGTGCGGTGGGTATTGAACCATTGCATGAGAATATTAAGAAGCACGTGAACAATTCCTTAATGTTGGTAACGGCATTGAATACTAAAATAGGTTATTACAAAGCGGCTGAAATTGCACAAACTGCTCATAAAAATGGCTCGACGTTAAAAGAAACAGCCATTGCCTTAGGTTACGTGACTGCCGAAGAGTTTGATGAGTGGGTAAAACCAGAGGATATGGTAGGTAGTAATTCCTAGAAAATATTTTTAAATTATACTAAGTGGGTTTTCGACTCGCTTTGGATTAAATAACCGAGAGCTCGGCCATTCAATAGCCGGGCTTTTTGGTTATTAACTTCTAATTTTTAAATTGGAATTAAAACTAAACTATAGATACTGGTGAACCTGTCGTACGAGTTATTAAAATGGCCTACTAATTCAAAACCAATAGCCATTGAAGTTGCTAAATATGCGGCGAAAGAGGAAGGTAATTTTAAATCTTTGCTTGAATGTATCGGGTCAAAAGATAAAAAATTGGCAGGGCGGGCAGCTTGGTCATTAAGTTTTGTTCATGATTTTTATCCTCCTTGTATATTGCCTCATTTGCCAGAAATGATAGCACTTTTGTGTCAAAAGGGAGTATATGATGCGGTGGCTAGAAATATTTTAAGTGCAATCACCAAGGTAGAATTGCCTACCGAATACCACGGTGAAATCATGAACTATTGTTTTGATAAAATTACAAATATAGAAAGCACAGCGGCCATAAAATCCTATTCCTTGGAAATAATAGGGAAACTAGCTTTGTTGTATCCAGAAATTCAACCTGAGATTATAATGATTTTAAATGATCGGATGCCTTTTGAAGTGGCTTCCTTTAAAGCAAGAGGAAGGAAGATTTTGAAAAAACTTAGTCCGGCAAAAAAAAGAACACGTTGAATTAAAATTGGAACCAAGGGTATATAATCAGTATCCCTGCATTAATAGTGGTTGGCCGAAGAAGGGGAGGATGGAACCTTGTAATCTCCGAAAAAGGTTTTTTTGATTCACCCCAAAATCCATAAAAAATAGCACAAATTCTTACATTTTGAAAATACGCTATATCGCGGGAATAATTTTTTTACCTTTACTAGGCAATTAACTAATCCCTTTAAAATGAATATTTACTGCCATACTTCCTTAGATCAATCATTATCTGAGCGCTTGATTAATGAAATTCCAAGCGGATACTCCATCGTTTTCCGTACTGAAAACGATGATCAAAACTTCGAAAATTTTTCAGAAGCTGATATAATACTAGGCAATCCGCCCGTGGAGTGGTTTACGCAACGAACCAAAAATATCAAATTTTGGCAATTGGATTCGGCCGGTTTCGATCAATATTCAGATGTTCAGCTGGATTCTGATACAAAAGTGGCTAACATGGGGTCATGGTTTGCCAGGCCCTGTGCCGAAACGATTATTGGAGGGGTTTTGGCGTTATACCGCGGAATAGATAAATTAACCTTACTGAAGACGAAATCGCAGTGGGTTGGGGCCGCTTTGCGAAACGAATTAAAATTACTTCATAATCAAAAAGTACTCCTCTTGGGTGCAGGAACTATCGGGCTGGCAACCAAAGCTATCCTGGAAGGGATGGGATGTCAGATTGATATTTTGGCTAGAACATCGCCTGTGGCAACCATCAGGTCCAAGGAAGACTTATTGCCCAGGCTAAACGAATTCGATTTGGTCGTCAATACATTACCTGGTACTGCAAAGCATTTTGTAGATACCTCCTTCCTATCCAGTATGAAAGCGGGAAGTGTGTACTCAAGTGTAGGCCGAGGTACTACCACCGATGAGTTTGCGCTAATAGAAGCACTCAAAAGTGGTCATCTTTCTGGAGCCGTGCTGGATGTAACCGAACAAGAACCATTGCCAGCCAATAGCCCATTATGGGAAATGGAGCAAGTAGTACTTACCCAGCATACCGGTGGTGGACACAGGGAAGAACACCTTGGAAAGGTGGATCTTTTTTTAACCAATATCTTTGGGCTTGAAAATGGTGCAGATATCATTGATTCAGTAGACATTAATAAAGGATATTAACAAGCCAGTACCTGGTTTAACTTAGATTCAATTTAAAAGTATATTATTTTTATATGCCAAATTCTCAGAACAACACCTTAGAACAAGTAAAAACCAAATACGAAGAAATTTTTGGGCAAATTACACCTGAAACACAAACAAGGATTTTTCGATCCCCTGGCCGAATCAATCTTATTGGCGAACATACGGATTATAACAATGGATTTGTATTGCCGGCCAGTGTAGATAAAGCAGTCTATTTTGTTATTTCACCCCGTGAAGATGATCAAGTAGTGCTACATGCTACTGATCTTGGAGAAACTTATCGTTTTCCTTTATCGGATCTTAGTAAGCCGAAGCAAGAATGGGCATTCTACCAATTAAGTGTGATTGAACAATTGCAAAAAAATGGACATTCCATTAAAGGGTTTCAAGCTGCTTTTGGAGGAGATATTCCTGTAGGGGCGGGCTTGTCGTCTTCGGCAGCGTTAGAATGCTGTTTGGCTTTTGGTCTGAATGAAATGAATGGGCTGGGCTTGGATAGATATAGTATTGTTAAATTGGCACAAAAAGCAGAAAACGAATATGTTGGGGTACAGTGTGGAATTATGGATCAGTTTGCTTCTGCCTTTGGAAAGAAAGAGTCGGTGATTCGGCTGGACTGTCGTTCTTTGGAGTTTGAATATTTTCCGTTTGCTATGTCGGAGTATCAAATTGTACTATGTGATACCAAAGTAAAACACTCTCTTGCAGATTCGGAATACAACACCCGACGGCTTGAATGCGAAGAAGGGGTAAGTATGCTACAAAAGCATGACCCATCCATCAAAAGTTTGAGGGATACGAACTCAGCGTTTGTGGAAACACACCAATCGGAAATGAGCGAAGTCGTTTATCGGCGTTGTAAATATATTACAGACGAAATTCAACGGGTAATTGATGGATGTAAGGATCTTTCCAATGGAGACTTGGGTAGTTTTGGAAAAAAAATGTACGAAACGCATTTTGGCCTTCAGAATGAATATGAAGTGAGCTGCCCAGAACTTGATTTTTTGGTTGCAGAAACGTTGGAAAACGATGCTGTTTTAGGTGCGCGTATGATGGGGGGCGGATTTGGAGGCTGTACTATCAATTTAGTGAAAGTATCTGAAGTTGAAAATTTCGAATCGGCCATGAAAAAGTCGTATTTGGCAAAATATAATATAGACCTTCCCTGTTACCGGGTTACAATAACCGATGGTACAAATGAAGTAGTTTAGCCCAAAACTTGCTTTATACTTTAAAATAACAAATTGTATGAAACGAATAACCGCAGTATTAGCTATCCTCGCCACTGGCTGGATGTTTAGTTGTGGCCAAGCAACACAAAAAGAAGAAATTATTATGAGTACAATCTCAAAGGAAGAATTCGGTACTACTCCTGATGGGCAAATGGCTAATTTGTATACCCTAACCAATGCTAATGGAATGGTGGTTAACATTACAAATTATGGAGGGATCATTACGAAACTTACCGCACCGGATAAAAATGGGCAGTGGGAAGATGTTGTGCTCGGATTCGATTCGCTGGCGGCCTACGTAAAGGGAAGTCCTTTCTTTGGGGCCTTGGTTGGCAGATATGGTAATCGTATTGCAAAAGGGAAATTTACATTGGATGGTCAGGAATATAACTTGCCCATTAACAATGGTCCTAATTCTTTGCATGGTGGTATTAAAGGTTTTGATAAGGTTCTTTGGGAGGTAACGGAAATAAATCAAGACTCCATCGTAGGAATTGAACTAAAATATACCAGTAAGGACGGCGAAGAAGGTTTTCCTGGTAACCTTGATGTAACAGTGGTGTATACCCTGCATAACAACAATGCGCTTAATATTGATTACAGCGCAACCACCGACAAGAAAACCATTGTAAACCTTACCAACCATTCTTATTTTAACTTGACTGGATTAAAACGAGATATATTGGATCATGAAGTAACTATTGTTTCCGATAGTATAGTGCCCGTAGATGCGACCTTGATACCTACAGGTAAATTACTGGCTGTTGCGGGAACGCCTTTTGATTTTAGAAATCCAACTCCAATCAAAAAAGGCATCGATATTACGGATAACGAACAGATCAAAAACGGTGGAGGTTTTGATCACTGTTGGGTTATCAACCGTACTTCAAATGATTTAATTAAAATTGCAACTGTAAAAGATCCCGAAAGCGGACGCGTCATGGAAGTGCTGTCCACGGAACCCGGTGTGCAGTTTTATACCGGCAATTTCTTAGATGGAAGTCTGGCAGGTAAAAATGTAAACTATACCAAACGTTTCGGGTTTTGCTTAGAAACAGAACATTATCCTGACTCACCAAACCAGCCACAGTTTCCAAGTACGGAATTGAGTCCTGGAGAGACCTATAAAACCACAACGCAGTATAGATTCTCTGCTCAATAATAGCTATTTACTATAAAAAAGCCCGTTCATTAAAATGTGAATGGGCTTTTTCTATTTCAAACAGTAGTTTTGGTAAATCCGATTTAAAAACAATAACTAGTATCTTTACTGGACGTTAAACAGTATAAATAACCATTATGCTTACCAATATTGTAAAAATTAGTAATGTTACCAACTTGTCAGATGCTCGATACTGCGCAGGGATGGGCGTAGAAATGTTAGGCTTCTCGATGGATGAAATGGGGGCGCATTATATAACTCCTAAGAAGTTTGGGGAGATAAGTTCTTGGATTTCTGGAGTGAAGATGGTCATTGAAACATTTGAAACCGATGTGGATTCCCTTCTTTCAAAATTAACAGAGTATCAGGTTGATTATATTGAAATTAATGACTCTGGTATTATTCAGGAGCTTAAGTCGAAATCTGACCTTCCGGTGATTCTCCGTATTGATGTTTATAATACGGATGACTTGGAATCAATAGTAAACAGAAACGGTCTGGATATTGCTTACTTTTTATTGGATAGTAATTCAGGAGCAAGCTTGAACGTGGAGTGGTTGGAATTGATAAAACAGCTTGGACAGGATTATAAATTACTCATAGGTTTTGGAATTGAAGATGCTACTTCCGTCAAAGATTTAGATATTGAGAATCCTAATATAGGAATTGGATTGAAAGGATCGGACGAAATTAGGCCCGGTTTTAAGGATTTTGGTAGCATGATGGACATTTTGGAGGAACTGGAAGATATGTAACGAGCCGTTAAGTATATGATTTGAAGGACTGTCATCCATAAATTTTACCATTTAACAAGCAACCTAACCAGTTATAAACTTACTAGTTGCAGTAACTTGCATTACATACTACCTTTGATTACAAATTAAGACTAATCGAAAAAACTATGGAAAATAAATTGCACCGAATACCCGATCAAGCTGTTATAGGAGGCGTTGCGGCCGGAATAGCACAATATTTAAGAATCGATGTTGCTATTATACGAGTTATCATGGTCGTGATGCTTTTACTTCCTATACCTCCGAGTTTTGGATGGACTGGCCTGTTGTATTTGATTCTTTGGGCCGCTTTACCCACAGGACCTGCGCATGATATCCCTTTTGATGAAAATAATCCAGATGCAGGGTTTCAACCTTTCAAGAATACTCCTCAATCTGAAAAGACGATCATGATTTTGGGTGGTGCTTTGATCCTGTTTGGCGGTGCAATGCTCCTGGATGATTTTCCTATTTGGTATCAAATCAAAAAATACATCATTCCAATTGGATTAATGGCAACGGGGGCGTTTTTGATATTGCGACAACGTGATAAGCAACAAGCAGAAAACAATCCAATAATTACTCCTCCACCAGCTACGGAACCAGAAACTCCGGAACCTACATTTGCATCAGAGGAGCCGGTAGATAACACGACAGAAGCAGGAAATCCAGACAAAAATGACGATGCCGGCGAAGATGGAAACGACGACGGAATAATTAAAGTGAATTAGTGTTCATTGATTATTAAATTTTGCCATCCTTAAAATACATCACCATGAATTATAAAAGTCTGATTTGGGGTATAATCCTCATTATTACTGGAAGTATGTTTCTGATTGAAGAATTTATAGATTTTGATTTTGACCGTTTTTTTTGGCCCATTATTCTAATCTCTTCGGGTTTATTGCTACTTCTAAAAAACTTTCTGAAAACAAATCAATATAACAATTCAAACCACTAAAATATGAGAACTTCAAAAGGAAAAGCATGGGGGAGTTTTCTGCTCCTTTTTGGTCTAATATGGCTCTTAAAAGATTTGGATATTTTTGTGATTGATTGGAGCTTGGTATTACCATTCTGGCCCGTTTTATTGATAATTGCCGGGTTAATATTAATCGTATCTAGCCCAAAAGTGGGTAGGGGGAATGGCTTCGTTGGACTGTTGATTACCCTTGCGGTATTTGGAGCTATATTCAACAAAACAGATCGCAAAATACGCCACTTGAATGGTAATAACTGGAATTTCTTTAGGGACGATGATCAGCAGGAGTTTAACCGGGGTGACCAAGGTTTTTTTGGCGACTCGGAGGAACAAAAGGACCATGGTTATTTAAAAGATAGAAATAATAAAAACAGTAAAAGTATCACTGGTAATTTTCGTTATGAAATGCAAGATTTCATTCAACGTGGGAAGCTAAATATAGAAGGTGGAGCTGGTTCATTCAAGTTAAAGGAGGATACTCACCAACTTTTTGAAGCCAATACACATTCTAATTTTGTTGGTTTTGTTTCTGATCAAAAATTAAATAGGCTTGACAACCTCTCTACCATTAACTTGAAAATGGAAGAAGGTAACGTAAAAATTAAAAACGGTAATATTACTAATGAGGCGATAATAAAATTAAATACAAAGCCTATTTGGGAAATAGATCTAGGAATTGGAGCAGGAAAGGGCGATTTTGATTTTAGTCAGCACAAGGTCGAATTCCTTAAAATTAGTACTGGTGTTGCCGATTTGGATATTAAAATGGGCGATAGGGTCGATCATGCAAAAATTGATGTAGAAGCCGGCGTGGCAGCAGTCACTATTGAGGTTCCAAACAATGTGGGCTGTGAGGTAAGAATGGACGGTGCTTTAAATGTTAAATCCATGGATGATTTAGAAAAAGTATCCGACGGACTCTACCAATCCCCAGGTTATAGTACCGCTTCCAAAAAAATCACCATCAACTTTGAAGGTGGATTGTCAAAGGTAAAAATTAGGAGGTACTGAAAATGATAAAGGCCATGAGATTGACATACCTCATGGCTTTTATTATTTTCATTCCAACCGCTACTGGTTCACATATACATTGCCGCTAGAAGCAGATAATTTTATTTCTACTCCACCGCCGTTAATTTTACCAATAACTGCATTTTTTTCAGCCTGACCAGTAAAGTTCTGTAAAGGAATGGATACTTTGCTCCCCGTCAAATTCAGGTTGGCGCCCATATCTAACGGCATATTAACCCTCACACTGCCCGATGAGGTAGCGAGTACTAGATGTCTGCTAATGCTTTTCATAGTGACTTCTATACTGCCAGCACTTGTGGAGGCCTTTAAGCTACCATCCACCTTGTCCAGTTTTA
>CAXBLH010000196.1:0-9645 GCA_963976315.1 uncultured Dyadobacter sp. | reverse complement strand
AAGCTACCCAAAGCTTTTGTTCGTCTTTTGAAAAGTGATTTTCTATTGTTTTCAATGGAGCAATTCAAGTTGTTTGATATAATAATGTAAAATAAAAGTTCCAGAGCCAAACCATTAACATAAGGCATCAACTACGGCTTTCTGCCCCGCCTATCTTCCTAATAGGTGGTTGAAAATTAGTACTTCTAAAAAACCTATTATTGTCAAAAAGAAAGAAATAACATAAAAATACCCTTCAAATTGAGAATGTTTATAGTTTGTCTGTTTTCTCCACCGAGGAAATAATCTGAAAAATCCGAAGAAAATGGATGGAAGAACACGCATGGAAAGTCCTGAATACAGCACGCAATAAGATTTTGTAACAATGTCAACTGGTTCGATGAATAATGGGTAATACCCGTAGCATTCCGAAGCCCGAGGTAATACCAACACGTCAAAGCGTGATTGGGTACGTGCGTAATAAATCTTAGTTTTGAGAGGTTGCAGCGAACCATTTATCATTTTTTTCAAAAAAAATAGAATTTTGTTTAGGGATTTACGCTACAAAGCGAACCTTAAACAATAAACCAAAAATTACCGATGTCTGAACCACATCTATCCGATGAAGTATTAGTTGATTTATTAAAACAAGATGATTCCAGTGCTTTCGAAACGATTTACCGTAAGTACTGGCGACAGCTCTATGGATTCGTGTACATGCAGCTAGGGTCCAAAGAAGACACAGAAGAAATATTGCATGACCTGATGCTTAGCTTATGGCAAAACCGTAAAAGCTCCCAAATCCAAAATTTAAGGATTTACATTTTTATATCAGCCCGAAACCTGACCAACAAGCTCATAAAGTCACAAATTAATATGCGAAAATATCGGGAATACCAGCTGATGCATGAGGTGATGGAGAGCACCAATACTGACGAAATATATAATATTAATGAGTTATCGGTTGTTATTGAAAAAGTGCTAAAAAAAATGCCTGAAAAGACGGCTACCATATTTAGAATGAGTAAAATAGAAGAAATACCCGTGAAAAAAATTGCACTAAAAATGGATTTATCAGACAAAGCTGTTGAATACCACATCACCAAATCTTTGAAAATGCTAAGGCAATATCTGCAAAATTTTCATTCTGATAATTAATCAAAAATTCGATGACACAACATGAATTTGATAATTTGGCGGAGAAATATTTAGCAGGAACATGCAGTCCTGAAGAAATTGCTTTGCTGGAGAAATGGGTAGACGTTCATTGGAATCACCAAACCGACCACCCTATATTTCACCACGAAGCCGAGGCTCATGAAGTGCGTGTGAAGCTTTGGAAACAAATCCGAGAAACCACTAAAATTAGAAAATCAAATGTGTATATATTACCACGCCATGTTTGGGCTGGATTAGCTGCATGCCTGACCTTAATCACTTTCTTTTATTTTTATAGCAATACTTCGGTATTACCGATAGCAGACAAGGCTATTCAGGGTATTGAGGCAAAAAACATTGCACAGACCAGACAAAAAATAGTGTTGCCAGACGGAAGTATTATTATTCTTGAAAAAAACTCGAAGATAATAACAGATGAACGCTATGGCGAAAAAACTCGGACAGTATACCTCACAGGCGAAGCTTTTTTCGAAATTAAACGAAATACTAAAATACCATTTCTGGTCTATTCTGGCGACTTGGTGACGGAAGTTTTGGGAACTAGCTTTCGAATCAAGCCAGAATTAGATGGTAAAACCATTGAAGTATCTGTAAAAACTGGTCGGGTATCGGTATACGCCAATAGCCCCGATAATAACACTAAAAAATTCAATGGTGTCATTATTACCCCTAATCAAAAAGTATTGTTCGACAGCGAACACAAAACGATCAGACCTGACCTTGTAAACACCCCTCAATTACTTGATAAACAATACACTACTTCCAATTTTCAATTTGAAGAGGCTAAGATAGAAACCGTTTTACCGATCATCCAAAAGGCCTATGGTGTTGATATTGTAGTTGCCAACCCGCAATTGAACGAGTGCTCGTTTACGGGAGATTTAAATGGACTTTCCATATTCAAGCAATTAGACTTTGTTTGCGGCGTCATTAATGCAAGTTATGAAATTAGAGGCACCACGATATTTATTACCGGACAAGGCTGTAAGTAAGCCCATGCAGTATTTAATAGTATTAAACCTAAACCACTTCACTAAATGAAAACATGAATATTAAAAAAGCCGATAATGCGTCAACATTATCGGCTTGCTCTGTACTTTTCCTCAAACGTCAATTTGAGTTTCGTTTTTTAAAACGATGGTACACCTGTTTCAATGTCATATCTAACTTTAAAACATTGCCAATTTATGAACAAAAAATTACAGATTCCAACTTTGATTTGGACTACGATGAAAATTTCATTCCAGCAGCTTGTATTATACGTACTTTTTTGCAGCTTTTCTTATGCACATTCCACTTTTGGACAAGATGTTCTTAACAAATCTGTTTCACTGGATGTAAAGGAAACCGCCCTAAAAAATGTACTAGGACTTATTGAAAAACAAACCAACGTACGGTTTATATATAGCTCCAGTGTTATAAATATTGACCAAAAAATCAATTACAGCACTTCTGAAAAAAAGCTGGAGTGGGTTTTGGTGGAGCTACTTAAGCCAATAGCCATTGATTTTGTGGCTTCCGACAATAGAATTCTCCTAAAGCTTGAAAAACACCAACCCAATATCAATTCCAACCTTAAATCATTACCGTTGCTTTTACCTACGGAACAAATAATACGAGGTACAGTAACGGACGACGGAGGATCGGGTTTACCGGGTGTAAGCATACTACAAAAAGGAACACAAAGTGGTACTGTAACGGATGCCAACGGTAAGTTCGAACTGGATGTTTCCAATGAACGGGCGGTTTTGGTTTTTTCATTTGTGGGTTACATCTCACAAGAAATAGAAGTAGGCAATAAAACCTCCCTTGAGGTTAAACTTAAAGTCGATACTAAAGCACTCGAAGAAGTAGTAGTCGTAGGGTATGGAACTCAAACAAAGGCTAACCTCACGGGCGCTGTGGCCTCCGTCAGTGGAAAGGTGCTGGAAAGCAGACCTTTGGTTAATATTGCACAAGGACTACAAGGACTTGTACCTAACCTAAACATTAACCTAAACAGTGGGGCTCCTGGAAAAGGGGCTTCTTATAATATCAGGGGAAATACATCAATCAACGGCGGAGGGCCTTTAATACTGGTTGATGGGGTACAAATGGATCCCAATTTGATTAATCCTGCCGATGTGGCGAGTGTAACCGTACTAAAAGATGCCGCTTCGGCTGCTATCTATGGGGTACGAGGTGCATATGGCGTAATACTTATAACCACCAAAACACCTAATAAAAATAACCCTTTACGAGTTAATTACTCCACCTCCTATACTTCTTCACGACCCACACGATTGCCAAAATATGTCAATTCCGTTGATTACATCGCTATGTATCGTGAAGCAGATGCTACTGGTGGACGTACCGGTGGTACCCAGGCCAGCAACAAGTTTACGGATCTGGATGCGGAAAATGCGCAAAAATATTTTAACGATCCCGTTAATAACCTTCCAGTGTATGTAGATCCAGGAAACCCGGCCATCTATCGGTATGTTGGCAATACTGACTGGATAAAAGAACTTTATAGTGGCAGCGCTCCTATGATGGATCACAACCTTTCACTGTCAGGAGGTGAAAACAAGACTTCATTTGTGGCTTCATTGGGCTATCTTAACCAGAAAGGGATACTTAAAATAACCGACCAAAAGTTTAGGAGATACAACACAAGCCTTAAGATTAACACTGAGGTCGCCAAATGGCTAGATTTTAACTTCAAAATGAGCTTGAACCGGACTGAAAATTTCACAGCAAGTGATCGAAACAGAGCCGGGATGGCAGAAAGTAGAATTGGCGGTGATCTCCGGCCCAATATGCCCGTATACCATCCAGACGGAAACTTTTCGGGACAAGGTAACTGGACCAATCCCATTGCCTTGGCGCAATTGAATGGTAGAATGAAAACACTTGCCAATGACCTCTGGCTAACCGGTGGTTTTGTAATTAAACCTATTTCAGGCCTACGAATTGTTTCGAACTTTACTTGGAACAATTATCAGAGAAATGAGCAAGAGCATCAAAAAGAATATTATGAATACGGCGTTGACGGTATTCTGCTAGGTAGTTTCCCATGGACAAAACCTACAAGAGTAATCGAGCGTAACGACAACGATTATTATACAGTAATCAATTCTTATGCTGATTACGAATTCAATACCGGAGGTAAGCACTATTTGAAAGCAATGGTAGGATACAATCAGGAACTGAAACAGAGCAAGTTTGTTTCTACGTCTGTCAAAAACCTTATTGACCCTACCCTACCAGCAATTAACCTTAATAATGACGACCGGCCGATTGTGGGTGGAAGCCAGGGAGACTGGGCAGTAAGTGGTACTTTTTTCAGATTGAACTACGATTATGCCAAAAAGTACCTGATTGAAGTAAACGGCCGATATGATGGTACATCCCGTTTCCCACGAGGTAACCGCTACGTATTTCTTCCATCGGTTTCAGCAGGTTGGAGAATATCGGAGGAATCATTTTTCGCACCTCTTACCAATGTGGTAAATGACCTAAAACTACGTGCTTCCTATGGTAAGTTGGGTAATCAGGCGGGAGATCAGCTGGGCAACTACCCCTATCTCACCACCATGCCCACAGGAACGGTACCCTATATATTTGGTAGTCAACAAGGAACTGCCGTTGGCACCCCTGGATTAATTAGCCCAAATTTCACATGGGAAAAGGTGACTAGCTCTGATATTGGTCTGGATTTTGACCTACTCCAAAACCGACTCACAACGAGCTTTGACTGGTATATCCGCGAAACAAAAGATATGATTGTGGGCGCTTTTCCGCTACCATCGGTATTGGGTACTAACCCACCCCGAAGAAATGCGGCCGATATGCAAACCAAGGGATGGGAATTGAGTACTACCTGGAAAGATAAGATTAATGCAGACTGGAGCTACAATATTACTTTGGCACTGTCGGATTATACCTCTAAAATTACCAAATATGATCTAAACGAAACCAAGACCATTGGTAGCAGATATCAAGGGGAAAGATTAGGGGAAATATGGGGGTATGAAACAGACGCATTTTTCAAAACTGACGATGAAGCGGCTAATTTTGACCAAAAGCAACTATGGGGTGGCACTTGGCTGGCGGGTGATATTCGGTACGCAGACCTCGATGGTGATGGAAAAATTACACGCGGAACCAATACGGTGGAAAATGCGGGCGACAGAAGGATTATTGGCAACAGTACCCCTAGGTATCAATTCGGTGTGAATCTCTCTACTCAGTATAAAGACTTTGATTTCACTATTTTATTTCAAGGAATTGGAAGCCGACAAGTGGCTGTTGGAGGTCAGGAGTTTTGGGGTTTTACTAACGAATGGCAGATTCCGCTACAACATAATTTGGATCACTGGTCACCAGAAAATACTGGAGCTTACTTTCCTAGGTTAAGGCTTGGTGGAGGTGGCAACTTTCAAACTCAAACAAAATACCTGCAAAATGCGTCCTATATGCGTATGAAAAACCTATCACTAGGCTATGCAGTGCCTCAAATGTTGACCAACCGTATCCATCTTAAGAATGTACGGGTTTATGCAACTGCTCAAAACCTTTTTGAATTCACAAAGTTCTATAAATCACAGGATCCAGAAACCGTTTCCCAAAATACATATCCTCTTAACAGGGCTATTTCTGTCGGCCTACAAATTGGTTTATAAATCCTAAAATGTATTCTATTATGAAAACTAAAATATATATATTCCTTCTTTTGGTCATTTCTGTACTAAGTTACTCTTGTCAGAACGAAGATTTTCTGGATCTTTACCCGAAGGATGCAATTACAGAACAGACATTTTTCAAAAATGAAAATGATCTCAAACTATATGCCAATCAGTTTTATCCCCTACTTCCGGTACAACCTGGGCTATCCGAAAACAATTCGGATAACTTCGTACCTAGCAATCGTGATGCATTTTTGGCAGGAACCTATGTCATTCCGGTTTCTGGTGGCGGATGGACTTGGGTCAATGAGCGCAATGCCAACTTCTTTTTGAGCCGTTATCAAAAAGCTGATGTTAGTGCTACTATCAAAAACCAATATGCGGCAGAGGTTCGACTCTTTCGGGCTTACTTCTACTGGCGCAAAGTAGTACAGTTTGGCGATGTCCCCTGGTTAGCTAAGGATTTGAACGATCAGTCTGCCGAGCTATATGCGCCTAAACTTCCCCAAAAACAAGTAATGGACTCCGTACTTACGGATTTAAACTTTGCCGTAGCCAACTTGCCCTTACCAAAAGATACAGAGCTTGGCCGACTTCATAAATATGCTGCTGCCGCATTGAAATCCCGCATTTGCTTATGGGAAGGTACTTATAGAAAATACCACGGATTGGGCGACGAGCAAAAATTCCTTCAGGAAGCTGTCACCGCTTCGGAACTGGTCATGAATTCGGGGTTATATGATATTTATAGTACTGGAAACCCCAATACGGATTACTACAATCTGTTTATTCAGGAAGAGCTAAGCACCAATAAGGAGGCCATTTTACCGATGCGGTATCTCAAAAATATTGTAATGCAAGGCCTAACCCGTACATTAGGCGAATCGGGTACGGGATTCAGCAAGAATTTTGTTCGTTCCTTTTTAAGCAAAGACGGATTACCAACAAGTCTGAGCCCCTTATACCAAGGAGACAATACGTTGGAAGACGAAGCAACTGCCCGTGATCCTCGCTTTAAACAATTAATTGCAACGCGCGGTTTTGTGTTTCAGGTAAGTGCCTCTGGTGCCAAGGACACCATCAACTTGCCACGTATCGGATCCAATACAGCACCCAATGGTTACCAACTAATAAAAGGCAGATCTCCCGACCTGGAACAATGGAACGCACTTCAGTCTACCCTTGATCTTTTCATTTTCCGGTATGCTGAAACCTTATTGAATTATGCAGAAGCAAAAGCCGAGTTGGGAGCAGCCGATCAATCTGTTTTGGACAAATCGGTTAACAAAATCAGAGCTAGGGTTGCTATGCCTGCTATGACAGTAGACGTACCTAAAGACCCTTCCTCCGATTTTCCCACAATATCTGCCTTATTGGATGAAATACGCCGGGAAAGAAGAATAGAACTAGCGGCAGAAGGCTTCAGACTGGACGATTTGCTGCGCTGGAAAGCAGGTAAACAAATTGAAAAACCTGAAACAATTTTGGGATTAAAATTAGACCCCGCTTATAAAGCACAATATCCATCAAGTCAGGTTAGCGGCATCATTGTAGATGAAAATAATCTCATCCGTATTTATAGCAATATCACTAGCCGTGTGTGGAACGATAAAATGTACCATTACCCCATACCAACACAAGAGCTTTCCCTAAACCCTAAACTGGCACCTCAGAATACCGGATGGTAGCCCCTATGATCGGAGGACAGAAATGTCCTTCGATCATAATTAAGAAAAAAAATGGTGTGTTCTGAATAATGAACATCCATAAAAAATTTCACCGCACTGTACACCAAGTCTCTCCAACCTATCTTGCGATATGAGGAGAGACCATTAATTGCCCTTAATTACGGCATGTTCAATGATTCTTTTGGAGCGAATACCTCGTTCACAAACTACAATCCCATTCAATATTTACGATTAATCATTACTATTTTGAATAATTTCACTTTTTTGAGGGGTAGAATTAGCCTTTCTGTTGCATTCCTATTCCTCTTTTTCATCGATTCGAAAGGACAAATACCTGTTCCTAGTGCTCCACAGCTTTATTGGCAAAAAAAGGAGCAAATAATGTTTATCCATTTTGCCCCCAATACCTGGACAGGCTTGTCACAAGATGACAATTCCTTACCATTAAGCCGTATCAACCCCACCAAGCTCGATACCGACCAATGGTGTAAAACGGCTAAGTTATGGGGAGCTAAAATGATAGTGTTCGTAGCCAAACATTCGGGTGGATTTTGTTGGTGGCAAACCAATACTACCGAATACGGAGTAAGAAATATCCCATGGAGAAACGGAAAAGGTGATTTGATGGCCGACATTTCTAAGTCCTGTGACAAGTTTGGATTAGACCTCGGAGTTTATATATATCCTGGGGACAAAACTTGGGGAGCCGGGCTAGGGAGTGGTGGTAAGACCAAAGACCCTTCTAAACAGGAAGCATACAATCAGGTATTTCGGCAGCAACTCACTGAGGTTTTATCTAATTACAAACCCGTTAAAGAGGTTTGGTTTGACGGAAGTTGTGTCATAGACATTTCAGATATTCTCAAAAAACACGCCAGTGATGCTGTAATTTTCCAAGGCCCTTCGGCCACGATCCGATGGGTAGGAAACGAACGAGGCATTGCCCCCTATCCAAATTGGTATACCGTTAAAAAGGAGGATTTACTAACAGGCACCTCTCATGCTCTTCATTCCGACCCCAATGGAGACGCCTATGCACCCCTGGAAGTAGATGTACCCTTCCTAATGACCTCGAAGCATCACAAATGGTTTTGGGCTCCAAATACTGATGATCAGTTACTAAGTATTCCACAACTCATGGACATCTATTACAAATCTGTGGGGAGAGGCAGTGTATTACTATTAAATGCCACACCGGACACGACTGGCTTAATCCCTGCTGCTCATCTAGAACGCTACGCTGAATTTGGAAAGGAAATTAACCGTAGATTCGAAAAGCCCTTGCGTACTGTATCAGGTGTTGGTAAAGAATTCGTGATTGATTTCGAGAAACCAACTACCATAAATCATGCTGTGATTGAAGAAAATATAGCCAAGGGCCAGCGGGTAAGAAAATATATTATTGAGGGCATGGATAAAGGAAAATGGATCCAGATTAGTGAGGGTTCGTCAGTGGGTAGTAAGCGTATTGCTGAATTTGAAAAGACTTCCTTCAAAAAAGTACGTCTGCGTATCACAGAATCAGTAGCGATCCCTGATATTCAGGAATTTGCATTGTATAATATTGAAAATATCCCTTTCACAATGAATCCCGAAGACGAAAATGTACCTGTTTCCGTGGGAGGTTGGGACAGAAATACTTTTGACTCTGAATGGAAAGATTTTGAATTGAATCTTACTCCTCAGTTTATTGATAAAGTAGGTCAGTTCGAACTACGTTTTCAGTACATTAGCCATGATCGTGATGTGAATGGCTACGGCCTTGAGTTTGAAGATGTGAAAATACAAATGTATGGCGGAGACCAGACGGCAAACATTTCTAAGTCTGGGAACAATACTTTCCTGATTAATTACTCGCAGCATACCACCAAAGAAACTACGCAACCCGTAATTTTCAGCGCCAAAATTCGATCAAAACCAGCTAGATCCATAGGAAATATCGATCTACGAATGATTAATTTAAAATAAGCCACCGTCATGTAATGTCCAGTTTAACCTGGCTACATAGCTCCTTAAAAGAAAGTGAGTTACCCGAAACTAAGAGCCTGTTTCTATGTTAAAATGCAAGCAAAAGAGCGTTTTTTATTGTAAATTGGTTACTGTTAGGCAAAACGGAATCGTGCGCTGCTGGA
>CAXBLH010000195.1:0-9646 GCA_963976315.1 uncultured Dyadobacter sp. | reverse complement strand
GTTAAAATGGAGGCGGACGTGAGTAAGTACGCCGATGTACAAGCGATGTTTCAACGCATAAAAGAGGAATATGGCCAACTTGATATTCTGATCAACAATGCGGGAACTGCGCAAGCGAGAGATATATTCGAAATCGATGAAGAGGATTGGCATCGCATTATCGAAACCAATTTATCGAGCGGGTTTTATTGTAGCAAGTTAGCGATGGAAATGATGCGAGAGCAACATGCTGGCCGAATCTTATTTATCAGTTCGATGGTTGCTCACCGGGGAGCCCTTTTCGGCCATGTGCACTATGCAGCGAGTAAAAGCGGACAGCTCGGTATGGTAAAAACACTTGCCCGCACAGGAGCTCCGTTAGGAATTACTGTGAATGCGGTGGCTCCTGGTATTATGGAAACAGAGCTCCTCTTTAAAACACACGGAGCCGAGGAGGTAGAAAAGTTAGCCGCCACGGTACCACTTGGCCTAGGGAAAGCCGAAGATGTGGGTAATGCGGTAACCTTCCTGTGTAGCCAAAATGCACGCTATATTACCGGTATAACACTGGACGTGAATGGAGGAATGTACTTGAGATAAAAGGAGTTTTAACAAATAATCAATAAAATAAACGGTATGAAACTAATCAAGAAAACGATGCTTCTTGGAACAGCTATTTTGCTGGCCGCCTTCCCAGGGTACTGTCAAAACAATGTTAATCAGAAGGTAGCGAAAGTCCCTGGTACTGCCCAAGGAGAAAGTCAGTTACCTCCTGGTAAAAGTTGGAAGCTGGTATGGAGTGATGAATTTGAAGGTAATGAGCTGGATCGTACCAAATGGGATTACCGACTTCATATTATGCAAACCCGTCATGAAACTTGGACGGATGATGCCGCCAAGCTTGACGGTAAAGGAAACCTATTGTTAGGACTCTATGAGAAAGATGGCCAATACCATTCTTCACATTTACAGACAGGAAGTAATTATATGGACCGTCCGGGTAACCAATATGGGAAAACCAAACTCGCCTGGCCAATCGCCGACTTGGAACCGCCTAAGTTTACCCATAAATATGGCTACTATGAAATACGTTGTAAATTACCCGTTCAAGAAGGATGGTGGGCCGCCTTTTGGTTACAATCTCCTGTAATCGGTTCTACCTTGGATCCGCTCGACTCTGGGGTAGAGGTGGATATCATGGAAAATTTTACTCGTGACGGCATTGTGAGCCAGAATATACATTGGGACGGGTATGGCAAAAATCATAAGCATGAAGGTTCGGGGAAATTGAAAATTCAGCCCACTGACAACGATTTTCATACCTATGCCGTACACTGGAGCCCTACGGGTTATGTATTTTATATTGACGGGAAAGAATCATGGCGGATTGCAGGTCCTGTTTCACACCGCGAACAATTTATACTGGTCTCAACAGAATGCAACGGATATCGGGACGGCGGGCCTTCCCCAATTTTGAAAAAAGCAAAACTCCCCGATTATTTTATTGTAGATTATGTACGGGTGTATGACGAGATTCCCCTGGCTAAAAATTAAAGAAATAGCACTGTTTCGTGCAACTTAAAAATGATTCCTATGAAAATTACCGCTATCAAAACCTTTATTTGCCATGCTTACCGCACCAATTGGGTATTTGTTAAAGTCTATACCGATGTGGATGGCCTTTATGGAGTGGGTGAGGCAACATTGGAGTATAAAGAGCATACGGTTGCCCAAGCTTGTCACGACCTCGAAAGTCTTTTAATTGGTAAAGACCCACATCGGATAGAAGCGTTTTGGCACAGTGCTTACCGTGATGCCTATTGGCGAGGAGGAGCCGTACTGATGAGTGCTATTTCTGCCATAGAAATGGCACTTTGGGATATTAAAGGCAAGGATCTGGGCGTACCCGTTTATCAGTTGCTTGGAGGAAAAGTAAGGGATTCTATAGGCTGTTATGCCAACGGATGGTTCGCCCCGGCAAAGACACCAGATGAATTCGCAGAGAAAGCAAAAGAGGCGGTTGCTCAGGGTTTCAGTGCACTGAAATGGGATCCATTTGGTTCTGCATATCTCCAGCTGGAACGAAAGCAATTTAATGATGCAATGGCGTGTATTGAGGCCGTTTGGGATGCTGTAAAAGACAAGGCAGATATTATCATTGAGGCGCATGGGCGATTTGACATTCCGACTGCCGTAAGAGTAGGTCAGGCATTGGGCAATTTTGATATTTTATGGTATGAAGAACCCATTCCGCCACAAAACCTGGAAGGGTTAGCCGAAGTAAAGCGACGCATATCGGTTCCGGTTTCGGCTGGCGAGCGCCTGTATAATCGCTGGGAATTTCGGAGTTTGTTTGAACAAAAAGCAGCCGACTTTATTCAGCCTGATGTAAGTCACGCCGGAGGGATATCTGAGATTAAAAAAATTGCGGCGATGGCCGAAGCCTATCATATCCCGATTTGTCCACATAATCCGAGTGGCCCCGTGGCCAATGCGGCAACCCTGCAGTTGGCAGGCAACTTACCCAATTTTTATCTTTTGGAAACTATGAGTAGTGATGTACCCTGGCGTTCCGAAATATCCACGGAAGATATACTGTTTTCCGAAGGCAAGATGACCATTCCCGATAAACCCGGCCTGGGCATTGATATTAACGAAGAAGCCATTAAAAAACATCCTTATCAGGCTAAAGAATTAAGACATTATAAAGGTACTCTGACGGATATTCGGCCGGAAGGAGCAAAAGGCTATTTCTCGTAATTAAGAGCCTGTTTAAAAATTAAACAATGGTTTGTTTATGCTATTTTTTGGCTCTACCTGTGTTAAATTTTAAAGGGCGGTTCGCACAAAAAATAAGCATTAGGAGAAAGGGTGTCGCTGTACGCTAGGATTGCAATACAAAAAACACTGATTTGAAAGAAATGGTGTTTTTTGTATTGCCATTTATTTATTTTATGGTTAGTTTTTTAAATTCCTTTGTAAGATTTGTTAAGGAGCTTTCCACACCCATACGCTCCAAAGAACTTGCACCAACGAATCCATGAACATTGGATTTCGCTAGCACTTCTCGCACATCTTCCGGGGTATTAACTGGTCCGCCATGCGCCAAAAAAAAGATGTTTGGGTTGACTTCTTTACCCGCATCCATAATCTTTTGTGTTCTTTCAATGGCAGCATCCATGGTACAGGTGGCATTAATTACACCAATTGACCCACCCACTGTGGTTCCTACATGCGCAATAATTGCATCGGCTCCTACTTCGGCCATTTGCCTTGCTTCGTCAGGAGTGGCCACGTAAACGATTGAAAACAAATCCATTTTGGTAGCTAAGGCTACCATTTCCACTTCCTTTTTAAAACCCATTCCAGTTTCTTCCAATACCTGCCTCAGATGACCATCCACAATAGAATGAGTTGGAAAGTTATTTACTCCTGAAAAACCCATTTCTTTAACTTTCAATAGGTGGTGCCACATACGCCTGCGAGGGTCTGAGCCATGTACGCCGCATATTACTGGAACTTCCTCTACCACCGGGAGTACTTCAAACTCACCAATTTCCATAGCCTCGGCATTGGCATCGCCGTAGGCCATTAGGCCAGCACTGGATCCATGTCCAGCCATCCGGAATCGACCCGAATTGTAAATTATGATAAGGTCCGCTCCCCCTTTTTCAATGAATTTGGCACTTATACCAGTTCCCGCACCAGCAGCGATAATGGCCTTTTTTTGATCTATTGTTGCTTGTAATCGGTCTCTGACTTCTTGTTTTGTATAGGGATTTCCTTTCCCTGTCCATGGGTTTGGCATATTTGAATAGATTTAATATGGATTAGTTATTGATCTAACTGCTATAAGCTAAATGATTGAAAGGAGTTGCTCTACTAGTTTCTCCGCAAAAATAGGGTCATTTATATTAGAATTTACCTCTTCTATGTATACCTTTTCCGATAAAGTAGACTTTAAAGTATCGAAAAGTATTTGGTTGTATTGGGGGTTATAAAAGACCCCTCCCGGACGATCTACTTCTGAAACTCCTTGGAGTGGCAATAAAATAGCAACTGGCCCGTGGGAAACATTCAATTTTTGGGAGACATTTTCTGCAATCAGCGCATTCTCGGTTTCATTGGTACGCATGAGCGTAACATCGGGAGCCCAACTGTAAAATTGGCGATTTTTGTAATGCGCAGGTATTGTATCAGGATGTCCAAAGTTTACCATGTCTAGGCAGCCCGGGGCTATTACCTGAGGAATCCCCATTTGGGCAGCTGCAGTAAGGCGATTAGGGCCGGCATTACAAATTCCGTTGCCTATATAATCAGCGATTTCGGTAGTTGTTATATCAAGTACTGCATCAAAAAGGCCTTCCAGTATAAGTGACTCCATGGCAATACCGCCCGCCCCTGTTGCGTGGAAAGCCATCACTTCATACCCGTGCATATTTAGGAGTTGGGTACATTTGTCTACACATTGGGTAGTATTACCAAACATGCTAATGGCAACGATTTTGGTTTTGGCGGCTGATTTTTCTGGAATTATTTTCGACATGGCAAAAATAGCTGCTGCGGCCTGTCGTACCAAAATAAGCAAAATGCTATTGAGTCCCGCAACATCTACTACTGAGGGAAATAATACAATGTCTTTTGTTCCTACCTGTCGGGTGAGGTCTTTGGTTGCTAAAGTGGTGACACATACTTTTGGGATACCAAAAGGAATGGATTGCATGGCGGATAAGGCTATGTAAGTGCCACCACCCCCCCCCATGGCAATGATGCCATTTATAACGCCTTTTTTGTGAAGCTTAGCTACTAATTTTGCTGCACCAACACTCATTATCTCTACTGCTCTTCCTCTATCATGGGCTTCACGCAGTTCCGCTATCGTATGGCCGGCTTCCATACATACCAAATCCGCTTCATAATCCACCGGGAATAAATGGGTACTGCCTAAAACCCCCGTGTTTATGGTCACAACCTTTGAACCCAGCTCAATAAGACAGTTTCTAAGATAGTTGAATATTTCACCTTTTGTATCAAAGCATCCAACAATAAGGATAGGTCCGTCCATTTTACTGGGGTGGGTAATAAGTTTTGAAATATTAATTTAACCTGTTTTTTAACGCTATTCCGTCCAAGTTTTATAGGTGTTCATCTATTACTGGGATCAGTTCCTCGATTTCCTCATCTAATTGTATCAGTAAGCTTTTTATTTCTTCGGATTTAAATACTTCCATGTGTTCTAACTCTTGGGCAATCTTAGTGATATTGGTAAGAAACGCCGAGGATGCTGCTCCTTTTAAACGGTGAGCGGTGGTTTTAATTCCAGCTAGATTAGAATTTATATGGAATTCATGAAGTTCATTTTGTGCTTTAAAAAGTGAATCTTTGGCTAAATCAAGAAACTCCCTAATAAATTCATTGTCGTTCATGTAAAACTCCCTTAGTTTTTCAATGTCGATTATTTTGTCGTTGAATTTCATATTATTCGATGTAAGTGTATTCAATTCGTTTTGGTCTTTTAGTTTGGGCAATTCATTGAGAATCTGCCATAAATCTTCTTCTACAAATGGTTTGGCAACAAACCCATTCATGCCCGCTGCAAGGCTTTTATCCCGTTCTCCCCTCACATTTGCTGCCGTAAGGGCAATGATTGTTACGTCTGCTGCTTCTTTTATTTTTCTTATTTCAACGGTCGCCTCATAGCCATTCATTTTTGGCATTTGGATATCCATAAAAATTATATCCGGCATAAAAGTTTCACAGAAGTTTACGGCTTCAAGTCCGTTTACGGCTTCATGAATTTGCGCATTTGGCAATAATTTTTGGATAATTGTTCTTGCCAAAAACATGTTAATCTGATTGTCCTCTACAACTAAAACAGAAATGGAACCCTCTTTGCTTTTGTTACCATCCACTAATATAGAGGAATCAGATTGGGGTTCCTTTCTTGTAAGGCGTGATAAACATTGTGTAAGATCGGTTAGTTTGATGGGTTTCATCACCCGATAATTCACCATTAACTTTTCACATTTTTTTACAACTGCTGCATCTTCTGCGGAGCTACTTAATAGTATAATGGGCAGTTGTTCAGCGTCGAGGTTTAGGTGGTCACGTATTTGAGAAATGGTTTGTAAGCCATCCATCTCCGGCATATGATAGTCCATTAGTACCGCATCGAAAGTGTGATCGGTTGATAATATTTCCATTGCCTCCAAGCCATTTACTACTTGTTCGGACTGGATATCCATTAACAGTAGCATTTGCTGTAAAATTAGCCGGTTGTTTGCATTATCATCAACAATCAAAATTCTATTAAGTGTATCGTAATGCTCCCAGTCAATAGGTTCGCCTTTTTCGCATTTCATTGTAAGGTCGAAAAAAAACGTACTACCCACGCCTTGAACACTCGTCAGCTCCAGCTGACTGTCCATCATCTTAAGCAATTTGTTGGAAATTGTTAGACCCAATCCTGTACCGCCATATCTTTTAGTGGTAGAGCCGTCTTCCTGTGAAAAGGCTTCAAATATTTTTTTCTGCTTTTCTTCTTTAATACCTATTCCAGTATCCCGAACCATGAAGCGACAAGTTATTTCATTGGATTCACTGGGCTCATAATGAAGGATTTCAATTTTCAATTCAATTTCTCCCTTTTCAGTAAATTTTGCGGCATTACTCAGGATCTGTTTAAGCCGTATTTCATCTGCCCAAATAAATCGAGGTAAGGTGGGAGGGATATTGAGCAATAGTTCCAGACCTTTACTTTGAATGGGAAAGGAAATTATATCCGCAGAAGCGCCGGTAATTTCATGAATATCGCATTGAGCAATGTCCAATTCTAGCTTACCCGCTTCTATTTTTGAAAAATCAAGTATGTCGTTAATAATTCCCAGTAGCGAATTGGCCGACTGATGTACAATAGTCAAATATTGCTTTTGAGTTGCGGTCATTCTGGTTTTAAGAACCAGATCTGTGAAACCAATTACGCCGTTCAGAGGAGTACGAATTTCGTGGCTCATATTGGCCAAGAATTCCGATTTCGCTTTGCTCGCCTCCTCAGAAACTATTTTGGCATTGCGTAGCTCTTCTTTTTGTATGGCAGATTCTGTAATATCTTGGGTAAACATCATGATACCTCCTATCTTACCCTCATGTTGATACCACGGGCGAACTTCCCATTTCAGAAATTGGTCGTGGAGCCAGCCGTTGGGGCGCCACCTTTCCTCATCATTTTTTAATACTTCGCCCTTGAGCACTCTTTGATGATCATTTTTCCATTCGGAGGAAATATTGGGGAATACTTCGTAATGCGACTTACCAATGATATTTTTCTCCGTTATTTTGTATTCTTCGTACCACCTTTGGCTGGCTACTAAGTACCTTAAATCTGTATCAAGCATTGCCACAGCAGCGGGTGCATGCTGGACGAAAGCAGTTAATCTTATTTTTTCATTATTAAGTTCGTGTTCCGCTCTTTTTCTTTCCGCTAAATTGGTGGCAACACCTAAGTATCCAATAATTTTATGCGCATAATCACGAATGGTGGTAACAACCAGCATTACAGGTACTAGTTTATTGTCTTTGGTGATATAAGTCCACTCTCTTTCGTCGGAGCCTAATTTTTCCGCCTTGTAAATAAAGGTTTTAAAACCATCAATTTCTTCACCATATTCCTCGCGAAGCTCCTTGGCGTACTCAATAACTTCGGATTCCAGATGAATTTTTACGGGTGTTTCTCGCCCAATTAGCTCCTTGGCTTCATAGCCTAATAGCTTTTCAGCCCCTTTGTTGAATACTGTTATCAAGCCATTGGTATCTACAGCTATGATACTTACTTCAGAGGCAGCATCCAGCAAATCATTTAAAAATTTACGGGAATTAATAATTTCTAGATCTGCTTTTTTCTTTAAATCAATATCTTGAAAAGTTCCATAGATTCTTTTACAAACTCCATTTTCAATTTCTGAAAAGCCAATGGCTCTAACCCATATCGTCCTATTTTTTGCCGTAATGAGTTGAAGTTCCGTATCGAAGTTTTTCCCCGTTTCGATGGCTCTTTGGATGTATTTTATAATTTTATTCCTACTTTCTCCTTCCTTGTAAAATTCAATACCAGTTTCAAGAGTTGCCTCATAGTCGGGTTCCAAATCATGAATTGCTTTGGTCATGTCTGACCAAAAGACTTTATTTTTTATCAGATCGAGTTCCCAACCACCAACGCGTGCCACTTTCCCTGTTTCTAGGAGTAGCTCTTGAGTTGTTTGTAGCTTTTTCTCAAGTTGTTGGCTTTCCGTAACATCAATGGAGTTCCCGACAATATAGAATACCCCTTTCTCATTTTTTAGAAGAATGTTTCTGTAATTCCAAATCTTATAACCACCGTTTTTATGTTTGGTGGTCATTAACCCGTCCGACTTCCCAGTCCGCCATATTTCATCGATATAATGTCTTATAGAAGGATGATGCTTTTCTGGAATTATGTCATATAAACTCATTTGCATGGCTTCTTCTACCGTGTAACCTAGGAGCTCTGCTCCAGCCTTATTTACAGAAAGAAGCTTTCCATATAAGTCATGCGTACACATGAAACCCTGAGAATTTTCAAAAAATGACCGGAATTGATCTTCACTCGCCTTTAATAAAGCTTCATTTTTGTACACTTCTGTTACATTTCTTCCAGACGCAAACAAATTGCCAGTAGAGCTCTCTGGCGTAGCTGTCCATTGTATTGAAATATACTCTCCAGATTTAGTCCGAAACCTGTTTACGAAATTACTCGTACTTTTGTTATTCGCTAAATTTGTGATTTCTTCATAGGTTTTTTCAACATCTTCTGGATGAATCAACTCTATGAACGACGTACTCAATAAAAACTCCGGACTCCAACCTAATAACTTTTCAAAAGCGGGATTAATTCTTTTGAAGAATCCGTCTACTCCTGCAATGCATATTAAGTCACCCGACAGTTTGAATAACTTTTCGTAATTGAATAAATCTCGTTTCCTTTTATAATCAAGAATTAATCCCATGGCTTGTTGGGATAAAAGTTCCAGAGCTTTTAGTTGCTTTTTGGTAAGGGTTTTGGGTTTATCATCCAATACACAGAAGGAGCCCAGGCGATATCCGTTGGGGTCGATAAGCGGATAGCCTGCATAAAAGCGAATATGGGGATCACCAGTTACATAAATATTTTCCGCAAAACGATGATCCTTGAATGTGTCGGTTACTTCGAGTGGATTATCTTCCAGGATGGTGAACTGACAGAATGAATCTTTTCGTGGTGTTTCTTTCACTTCCAAATTATAATACGATTTGATCCATTGCCGATTTTCATCGATGAGAGTAATCAACGAAAAAGGTACTTCACAAATAAGAGAGGCTAATTCGGTAAGCCGGTCAAATTCCACTTCGGTATGACTATCAAGTATTTGATAGTTCCTTAACGATTTAAGTCTGGCATCCTCATTTTCTGGAACAGGAAGAGAGTTCATTTTTTATGTCGAAATATCTAAATCAAAGCAATAACTTAAACTACAATTTTAACTCAATCTATAAATTAAAATAGCTTTATAGTTTAAGGTAGTAAAAATTTTACTTGTGATATCAAATTACGTATAAAATTTAAATCAATCCAATTAACAACTGGGGCGGTATCGTTATAAATATTATTACT
>CAXBLH010000194.1:0-9665 GCA_963976315.1 uncultured Dyadobacter sp. | reverse complement strand
ATATGTTTGTAAAATGTATGGTTGTTAAGCCATTCGTTATCCGGCACGTTTCGTAAATGGGGGATCGTGTGCCGGCTAAAGTACATCACCTCTTGGCGTTTATTAATTACCGCTTTCGGTACATTTACGTTGAAAAGCAGATCATTAGAGTCAATTATTTTGATAAGGGTTGCTAGTTCCGTTTGGCCGTCGAGTACGTCGGCTAATTCATTTATAGGTTCCGGACTTATAAAAGGTTCGTCACCTTGGATATTAATGATATAATCAAATTTTAAGTTGAATTTTTGGTAAGCTTCGAAACAACGATCCGTGCCACTTTGGTGTTCAGTGGAGGTCATGATCGCATTTCCGCCAAATGAAGTAACATGGTCAAAAATTCGTTGATCGTCGGTAGCTATAATTATTTCATCTAACTTTTTAGCCTGTACCGACTGTTCGTAAACACGTTGAATCATGCTTTTTCCACCAATGTCAACCAAGGCTTTTGCAGGGAAGCGTGTGGAGGCGTATCTCGCTGGAATTATTCCTAATATTTTCACCTGATGTGTGTTTAAATGATATTATTTACAATTTTGCATCAAAATAAACTTAAAATTTTGCAAAAACGCTTTAATTTTCAATTTTCAGAGCAAATTTGGCGCGTGTTACCGCATACGAGCAGCCAAAGAAATGAATGGGTTCTAGAGTTAAGAAATCCAAACAGCAAGTCCGTTCATTTGGCTGCCATTGATCCTATTCATGAACGCCTGTTATGGCAAACAGCCCCCATTGAACTTGACTGGTGGAGTTCGTTGGTTATGGTACGTGAAGATCAAATATTTGTACACCTTTATCGTTATCCAGAAATACCAGAGCCTACGGATATAATAGTTTTTTCATTGGAGAATGGGAATTTGTTGTACCATTTGCCCAATCATTTTTTGGTGGGTACGCCTAGTAATGGTTTGGCACAAGTGGCTCGGAGAGTGGGCGAAGAATTGAAATATTATGATCTGGATGCTAGTACCGGTAGTTTAAGCAAATGTGACAATCCAACAGAGAATGAAATTCTTTCAGATTTTAAACTGCCAAATTTGCAAAAAAATGGAGATCCGTATTTTGATCAAATGCGTTTTTTTATTGAATCGCTCGTGGGGCACGGAGCCCTTCATTCCATCGAATATCTGGATTTAAAACCGTATATGATGTTTTCTTACTATATTTACGAGCAAGAAAAAATGAACCAATTTATATTAGTGGCCAATCAAAATAAGGAAATTATTGTACACGATCTGGTAAATGAAGGTGAAAAGTCAGTCGGAGTAGGAACTATGATTTTGAAGGCGAATGTATTGGTTTATCTTAAAAATAAAAATGAATTTTCGAGTTTAAAGCTTTCATAATTAATGAAGTATATAATCATATTTGCCCTTTTTGTAGGAATTTTGTTTACCATGTCTACCACCCGTTCAATGGCTGAAAAGGGTGCTATTGTTGATTCCGTGGGTATTGAAAGAGTGGGCAATAAGGTCTTTATCATACATAAGGTAGATCCCGGTCAGACGATGTTTGCCGTTGTTAGAAAATACAATGTTACCATTCATAGTTTAAGAGATGCCAATCCAGGAATATCAGACAATATTCAGGCAGGGCAAACTTTAAGGGTGCCTTATACTGGTAAGGAGCTCTCCAATAAAGAGTCCAAAAAGGAAGAGTCAAAAATTATAATCCGGCAAGAGGAACCAGCGAGTAATGTTAAGCAAAGCCAGACTGCCAAACCAGAAAATGTTAGTTCACCACCCAGTGCGTCTGCAAGTGTAGCAGTAGCGCCCAATGGTATTCACAAAGTGGAAGCAGGACAAACTTTGTATCGAGTAGCGGTAAAATTTGGCGTTTTGATGGCAGATATTAGAAAGTGGAATAAGCTGCAAGATGACAATCTCGAAGAAGGTCAAACGCTGATTGTAAAAGAACCGGCAGACCAAAAAACGGTAGCGCCAGCTAGTGTGGAGCCGGCCCCCAAAGTTGTAACTGCTGTCATAAAAGATTCGGTGAAGGCCAAAGTAGCTGAGCCTGAAAAGATAGTGAAACCTACAGAGGTACCGTCAGCACCCAAAGTGGTGAGCGGGAAGAGGAAGTCCGAGTCAGGTTTGGCAGAGGTAATCGTAACTGATGAGAGTACAAGCAAGTTTTTAGGCTTACATAGAACGGCTCCCATTGGGGCTTTGGTGGAAGTACTAAACGAATTTAATCAGGAGAAAATAATTGTTCGGATCATTGGAAGAATTCCTGACACCAGCATCAATGACGAAATCGTTATTAAACTTTCTTCTAGAGCATTTGAAAAAGTATCGCCCAATAGCAAACGATTTAGAGCTGTTGTGAGTTATATTGAATAGCCACCCTAAATCTTATCAAGATTCATTTTGTAGGATGACTTTTGTTAGCAGTTGCTAGATATCAGAAGCAGTTTAAAAATGGTACTTGGCAAGAATAGGATACCCGGCTGTAATACGAAATAAGTCGTGTTAAAATCGAATATATTTCATCGAAAAATTAAAAATCATTCATGAAGCATTCTCCTGAGTTTAGATCCAAAAGAGAAGAGGAGCGGGCAGAAGCCAAAAAAACCTTAGGATACAAGGTTTGGAGTGTGATGTTTGCCTTGGTATATCCAGTAATAGCTATTTTTACTTTTCTTTTTTCGGGTGTTGTGATGTTTTTTTCAGGTATCTCTAGGGTGTTAGCTTTTGTGTTTAATAATGCTCGAAAGTAAAAAATCCTATGTTTATGAGCTGCTGGAAACCAAATACAGGCAGTACAACCAACCTGCATTTATTGAGAATGATCCTATTAGTATTCCTCACTTATTCACCAAAAAGCAAGATGTAGAAATCGCTGGTTTTTGGGCTGCCATTTTGGCGTGGGGGCAACGAAAAACAATCATTAGTAAGTGTAAGGAGCTACTAACTTTGATGGATAATGCGCCTCATGATTTTGTATTAAACCATACTGAATCCGATCTGTTGGCATTTGAAAACTTCAAACATCGCACTTTTAATTATACAGATACGCTTTATTTTCTTCATTTTTTTCAAAAATTTTATAGGCTACATGATAGTCTCGAAGCCGCTTTCGTAGGGAGCGACTCTTTGAAAAGTAAGAATACTGAATCTTCACTAATCCATTTTCACGATTTATTCACGCACGATGAGTTTTTTCCTGACCGGACACGGAAGCATATAGCTTCTCCAGCTCGTAAATCCACGTGTAAGCGATTGAATATGTTTTTACGCTGGATGGTGAGAAAAGATGCTACTGGAGTAGATTTTGGAATATGGACGAAGATAGCACCAAGTCAGCTGGTTTGTCCTTGTGATGTGCATGTTGATCGGGTTGGGCGGGTTTTAGGCCTAATTACAAGAACACAAACGGATTGGCAAACGGCAGTGGAATTATCTGAATCCTTAAAGGAGTTGTCTCCAACTGATCCTGTGAAATATGACTTTGCATTATTTGGGCTTGGAATAGAAGGTTTTGCCAGTTAATACTTCAGAAAATAGTACAATTTGCGCCCCATTACAAGTACTTCAAAATGTACGCTCATTAAAACCAAACAGCCGCTAATGAATTTTCATTAGCGGCTGTTTGGTTTTATTTACTATTCAGTCTTAGTTTTTCTTGAATTCGATTTTATCCACCGCAAACAGGGGTTTAGTACCAGCATTTGGGTTTTTGAATACGAAGAACAAGGCTTGTGGCTTAGCTGGGCTGGCCAGTTTTATTGGAATATTTAAGGTTTCCGCTTGGGTAACGGTAGCTTGCCCAATTTTAACTCCAGTTACGGATCCTAAATGAATTTCCAAGATTCCACCAGCGGTCATGCCTTCTTTGCTTTCTACCTCCACTGCAATATTTTTTATACCTGTCAAATCGATGTCCTCAAAAGTGAAGTAGCTGCCACTTTTTCCTCCAACTACCACTTCAGCTCCTGTTGGGATTTTGATTTTAGAGGCATCCTTACTGTTATCAAATTCATTGGCATGAATAATAGCAGGACGTAATGCAATTGTCTTAAAGCCCGTTAAGGGGCCAATTCCAGCATTTCCATGGTCTGTATAACTTGCATTGAAAACATAAGAACCATTTTCTTTTTTAGCTTCCGTTACATAGGAGCTTTTCAATGGTTTTTTATCCACTGCTTTCTCTTTTGCTAAGGAAAGTATGTATTTTACCATTTCTTCAGCTTCTTCTGGTTTGTGCTGTGGATGCGCTGCCATTGCCTGCTCACCCCAGTTTCCACCGCCACCTTTTATTACTTTTTCTGCCAAAGATTTTACAGCGTTACGTTCTTTTTCATACCGTTTAGCCACTTCAATATAAGCAGGACCAATGGATTTTTTATCGACGGAGTGACAAGCCTTACAATCGCTTAGTTCAATAAGTCGTTTTCCAGTCTCAAATCCGGTATTAGCTTGGTGACCCAAAGTGGCCTTACTTTTATCAAATTCTTTTTGGTAATTGATCGTTAAGGTAACATCGTCTGTTTGGATTTTCTTATTAGCTATCGTTCCATCCTCCTTATCAGCGACTTTTACCTCATATTTTACAGGTTCTTTGTCCCAATAGAAGGTTTTATTTCCCTCTATCACAATATCAACTTTCGGAATTGCATTACCCACTTTTACGGCTACTTCTGCAGTGTTTGCGTTGCCGGCACTATCCGTTACTTTTAGTAGGACATTGTATTCACCCGCTTTTTGGAACGTAAATTGAGGGTTTGCCTGAGTGCTCTTAGGAAGTCCTTTTCCAAAATTCCATTCATATTTAATAGCATCTTCATCATGGTCTAAGGAACCTTTTGAAGAAAACTGGACGGTTAGAGGTGCAGCTCCAACGGTATTAGTCGCATTTGCTACGGCCACGGGGACCCGGTTTCCAGCATTATAAGTAATGTGAGAAAGTGCGGCTTCGTCGTTTTGAGCGAACCAGTTTGGGCCATATTCTAAGGTATACAGCGAACCATCTACGGCGAACTGCATATCTATCGGGTGGCTAAAAGTAGCAGAAGGCATAAAACGCTCCATGGTTTGAAGGTCGCCTTTTTCATTCATAGTCACAGCATTGATATAATCACGAATCCACTCGTAAGCGAAGAACTTTCCGTCATAGTATTTCGGGAATTTTACCTTACTATCTTTAAAGTCATCGTAATAGTAAACAGGGCCTGCCATTGCATTACGACCGCCTTTTCCAACGATCGCACCGAAATCTGGTGAATCAGCATAAGGATACCAGATAAATGCAGGCTGGGCGGGAGGCAAGTTTTGAATACCAGTATTGTGCGGAGAATTATTTACTGGATGTAAAGCATCAAACGGCTTTCCAGATTCTTTTGTCTCAAAATTATAGTCAATATAAGGCTTATTGTCGGCGACAAATAGAGGATATCCAAAATAACCAGCTTTACGTGCCTGATTAACTTCATCATAGCCCCGTGGGCCACGTTTTGGGTCATCATTGGAAGCATCAGGGCCTACTTCACCCCAATATAAAAATCCAGTTCTTTGGTCCACAGAAATCCGGTAAGGGTTTCTGTTACCCATTATGTATATTTCAGGTAGGGTTTTATCGGTTCCAACTGGGAATAAGTTTCCTTCTGGAATATCGTAAAGGTTGGTTCCACCTGGCATATTGGCTCGGCGGTCGCCGTAACGAGGCTTTATTCTAAGAATTTTCCCTCTGTAATCCATGGTATTAGAGGAGGAATGTTGGCCGTCAAAACCTTCACGTCCTGGTCTTTCATCAATCGGCCCAAAACCGTTGGATTGGAACGGGTTTACATCGTCACCGGTGGATAAATAAAGGTTGCCTTTTGCATCAAAAGCAATAGAACCACCCGTATGACAGCAGTCAGTACGCTTTACTGGAACCTTTAAAAAGAGCTCTTCTGTGGAAAGTAAGAGGGTGTCATTCACATCATCGTACTTGAATCTCGACAAATGCTGTGCAGTATCAGCCTCAGTTGAAGGAGGTGAGTAGTACAGGTATAACAATTTGTTAGTCTTGAAGTTCGGGTCAATGTTCAACCCCATTAACCCATATTCTTGTTTAGTATAAACAGGTACTTCGGCTACAATTTTAACTTTTCCAGTTTTTGGATTGTACAATTTAACCTTTCCTTTTCTTTCCGCAAAAAGAACTCTTTGGTCATCAAGAACGGCCAATTCAGTAGGTTCATCCAAATTTGAAACCAAAACCTTCTTTACAAAACGATTTTCTTCAGGTCTGGATTTGGCATAGTCCAAGGTGCTTGTCATGGCGTATTCCAAGCCACCTTTTAAATGATTCAAGAAAACTGGATTTTCGAAAGTAGCATCTTCATGACCGAAGTTGGTGTAGAAGGCTTTTCCTCCATCGAAATCATGGTACCAAGACATAGGATGGTTGTCGCCCATTTTACCGTCTTTGTATGACTTTTCGTCAATTTTAACCAGTACGTTTACTTTTTCGTTGAAATTTTTGAAATCATAGAATTCGTCTTTGATAGACCATTTTTTTGGAAAATCCTTCATCGAAGGATGATTGTCATTAACGACATACACTTCACCAGTTTGCACGTTGGGCTTGCCCGGGTGGCTCAGGAATTGTGCACCAGCCAGCTGGTTGTACCAAGGCCATTCGTATTCGGTATCGGCAGCAGCATGAATTCCTACGTAACCTCCACCAGCTTGGATATATCTTTCAAAGAACTCTTGTTGTTGCGAATTAAGAATATCGCCAGTAGTATTTAGAAATACAACGGCACTGTATTTTTTTAGTTTATCGTCGGTGAAAACTTTTGAGTCTTCTGTTGCATCCACAGAGAAATTCATGGTTTTACCAAGCTTGGTGATTGCTGCTATACCTGCGGGTATGGAAGCATGCCTAAAATTGGCCGTTTTAGAGAAAACCAAAACGCGTTTTTCAGTTTGGACAACTTGTGCAAATCCTGAAAAGTAAACAGTTGTAAAGCAGAATAAAAGCATCCATGTACTTGATAGCCTTAATCTGTTTTGGAAGATTGTATACATGAGGTAAAATTGATTTTGAAAATAAAAACCTACCATCCATAAGAATGATAGGTTTTTGTTTTACTTGTTAAATTAACAATTATTCACTAAAGTCCTAAAACTTTACGGTTAAATGCTTCATCAGCACCAGTTCCCGCAAAATCATCAAAAGCTTTTGTGGTAACTTCAATAAGGTGGCTTTCAATAAATGGCGCACCTTCAGCAGCACCTTGTTCTGGTGATTTGATGCAACATTCCCATTCTAAAACCGCCCAACTTCCGTAGTCGTATTGAGAAAGTTTTGAGAAAATAGAAGAAAAATCAACCTGACCGTCACCAAGGGAACGGAACCTGCCAGCGCGGTCGGCCCATCCTGCAAATCCGCTATAGACTCCCTGTTTTCCCGTAGGATTAAATTCCGCATCCTTAACATGGAAAGCCTTAATTCTATCGTGGTAAAGGTCAATAAATTGCAGGTAGTCCAGCTGCTGCAATACAAAATGGCTCGGATCATAATTGATATTGGCTCTTTTGTGACCGTCGCAGTAATCTACAAACATTTCAAAAGTATAGCCATCGAAAAGGTCTTCCCCAGGGTGCAGCTCATAACAAACGTCAACCCCATTTTCGTCATAAACATCCAAAATTGGTTTCCAACGATTTGCTAATTCTTTAAAAGCGGTTTCCACCAAGCCTGCTGGGCGTTGTGGCCATGGGTATAAGAAGGGCCAAGCAAGTGCACCAGAAAAAGTGGCACTTGCTGTTAAACCTAAATTTTTGCTGGCTACGGCCACTTGTTTTAAATGTTCGGTAGCCCATGCCGCACGGGCTTTTGGGTCTTTACGTACTTCGGGTGCCGCAAAGCCATCATACATTTCATCGTAAACAGGATGAGAAGCAACAAGCTGACCAATGATATGTGAGGCTAGTTCGGTAATTTCCAGGCCTTTGTCTGCCAGCGTATTAAATGGGGCTTCGCCTCCCAAAAACGGGGCTAAAAATATACCTGGTCCTTTTAATGTTTTCATATCTTAAAATAGCTATTTATAACATGTTAGGTTAAACTGTAACCCAAGCTTGTTTTTTATTTGATTCCAATATTCTTTCGCAAATTAATAATTCGCGATACCCATCTTCAAAGGTTGGGAAGGTTGGGTTCTCTGGCTGTTTACCCGCTTCAATAGCAGCATACACTTCTTTAAACATTTGTTTGGATGTGTCAGGAAAACCTTCATTATGGCCACCTGGGAAGCTTATTACCGAGGTAACATCCTTGTTGACCAATGACGGGTCACGCATCAGTAATTGGTTGCTGGTATCCCGGTTTCCAATCCACATTTCATTGGGCGATTCAGAGCACCAGCTAAATGTTTTCTTGGATCCTGAAATTTCAAGAGCCATTCTATTTTTACGACCGGCAGCTACTTGAGATACCGTAATTACTCCCTTACTACCATTATCAAAACGTAATAAAACGTTGGCATGATCTTCCGTAGTGATGGGTACATCTGCATAGTCTTCTGGTTTCAACATTTTACCAGAATAGGTTTCTACTGGTTTGAGCGGCTTTTTACGGGTAGGATGTATCGTGTTAAAATCAGCGAGTACTTCCACCGTTTTTAATCCAGTAATATATTCTAAGATATCCATCAGGTGGGAGCCAATATCGGCAATAGCACGAGAGTCACCCGATTTGTCTGGCTCCAAACGCCAGTTATAATCGGTTTCATAAAATAGCCAATCTTGAAGATAAGAGCCTATGAAAGAATAGATTTCACCTAATTCACCGTTTTCACGCATGGATTTCATTTGTCTCGCCAACGGATAATAGCGGAGATTGAAGTGTACGGCGTTTACCAAGCCGCTTTCAGCTGCAATTTTTACTAATTCTTCTGCCTCGTGAAGATCTTTGGCCAAAGGCTTTTCACAAATCACATGTTTTCCAGCCAGTAAAGCGGCCTTTGATTGGGAATAATGTAAGAAATTAGGCGTACAGATATGGATGGATTGAATATCATCTTGCTTCAAAAGCTCGTCGAAGGTATAGGCTCTGGCGATACCGAGAGCATCAGCTTTTTCTCTAGCCAATTCTTGGGTAACTTCACAGAGCGCTACCACCTCTACATTTGGAAGTCGCCTAAGTGCTTCAATATGAGCGGGTCCGATAAACCCAGTTCCAACTACGCCTACTTTAATTTTGTTCATAAATTTTTAATATTGAATATTGGAAAAGTTACAGGGTTCTTAGTGCCACAAATATAGGTTATGCTGACTAAGATATTATTAGTAAGGTTCTAAAAGGTTAGAAATGCTCGTTAAAAATCAATGGATATCCGTCCATTTTTCGTTCGACTGATTGGAGGCGATAACGGTATCTATAAATCGCATTCCTCTTAAGCCCTCTTCAGCAGTAGGAAAGTCGAATATAGGGTCGGCTACTTCTCCTGCCATACGTGCACGCAAGTGGATTGCAAAGTTTCGATATAGATTAGCGAATGCTTCAAAGTATCCCTCAGGGTGACCCGCAGGAATACGAGTGTGGACCTCTGCAGATTTTGATAAATTTCCAACACCGGTTCTAATTAATCTGGTTCCCTGGTTGGTGGTATGGACGAGTGTATTGAAGCACTTAGG
>CAXBLH010000193.1:0-9683 GCA_963976315.1 uncultured Dyadobacter sp. | reverse complement strand
CGATAGCCATAGCTATCCTGAAAAATTTAACGCAGGTAGAGCCAAAAAATAGCATCAAAAAACTATTGGTTAATTTTTAAACAGGCTCTTAGATTCGTTATTTTAGATTACACGCTAGGTCAATACTATGACCAAAATCGTAATCATTACAATTCCTATTTTGTAACCTGTCTGGCTGCTTTTTTAAGTTGATTAGCAAATGCTTCACTTACCGAGTCGGGTTGGAAGTTTAACTTGACCGGAGACTCCTGGAATATAACTGCATACCATACCAGTCCGCCCAAATAACAGCCTGCTTCATTGGCATGATTGGAATCGAAACCCATTTTTTTACTTTTGTCATAATAGTATCCCGCATGAAGGGAATGAGTCTGATTAGGAAGTACTGGGTAAACGGGCTCCGAAAAGTTGAATTTAGTATCTGGCTTATAAGCTGTTTTAGGATTCGTATTTATTTTCCAAAATGCATCTCCAACCGGAAACAGGGAAATACCCAGTTCGTCGGCGATGGTATGATAGGACGCTCTCGACTTTTGCCACATTTCTTTGGCACTTTGGGCAAACTGGTTATCCGCAATTTGCGTAAATTTTTTAGCATCGATCCGGTACGCCCAAGTCTGTTGCATCACAATACGGGCATTGGGCTGAATGGATTTGATCAATTCTACCAGCTTTTTGGCATAAGGTCGGAAGGTAGTTACATCTCCTGTGTTCATCGAATTTTGTTGAATGGTGACCACATCCCAAGTACCTACGGAAAGCAACTGACGGAGCGACTTGCCACCATATGCTTTGCCTTTGGGGTCATCAGGATTCTTTTCAGCAGCCTCTGCAATTTCCCAATGACGTTGCAAGGAGCAGCCTCCAAGTTCTGCTCGACCAATTTTTAAAGGATGGCCTCCTTCGGTAGCGAGTTGGGGAAGGTAACGGGTCGCGTTTTGCGAAAAGCTATTGCCGATCAAAAAAAGCCGTAACGTATCTGTTTTAATATTACTTCCAGCTTCGGCAAAGCCTCGACCTGAAAGAAAGATGCTGAAAAGCATCGTCAGGATCATTAAACTGCGAAAATTTTCTTTTAAAGATTTTGGATTCATTTTTTAATAATTAAATAGTAGTTTTTCATGCACGGCCAGCTTATTCAAGTCCATAACCATCCAAATCTACCGTTTATTTTTTAGCCACATTACCACCTACTGCACACCCACGCAGCTCTGATAAGCCTATGCAGAGGAATCATTCCACCATACAGCTACTGGGTTTGTATTGCTTTTGGCTGTCTGAGCCTTCCTTAAAACGATTTTAACCTGATGGATAGTTTCTTTATAGGAGATAAGAAAAGCCTCCTACAAAAACATACGTGATAAGGTCTTTCAAAGCCAATAAATGGGATCTGCTACTTGGATAGTGCATTTACTGCCTCTAATACGGCAGGATTGCTGCTTTTTTTAAGTTGTTGTAACGTCTCTAACACGTAATCTGACTGGGTTTTGGAATATTTGAAGAGCGTAAGGATTTTTATTGCAAGCCATTCATTCTCGGCAGAGAGGTCTTTTGAAATAAGGGCATAGAATTCAGGAGAAAGTGGGTGCCCGGGCTGGAAGGAAGATAGGAGTCCTACCTTCTGATTGATGCTACTTTTAGCGTACAGCTTCCCAATTTCATTTTGAAATTCAAAATCAGTTATGGCGGTCTTAGCCAATGCTTTTAGGGCTGTTTGGTATAAGGTTATATCGCTATTAGTAGACAAGGATTTTAGAATTAGTAGCTCTACCTTTCTCGTTGAGGCTATGTTTCCCAAGGCGTATTGTTCCAATAATAACTGTTGTTTTTTTCTGTCATCTGAACCTATAATTCTGGTTTGGAGCGCACTTTGATTGAGTAATTTAGAAGCGTGAATGGCCAGCTGTTCTTTTTCTCCTTGATGTATCAAGTGCCACAGCGTAAACGTCGTATAAACCGCATTTTCTACAGACTCTTCACTGATCTCTTTTTTAGTAGCCCCAGTTTTTCCGTCGACCTCATCAGTCCCATTATCGGTGAGCTCTTCCATAGTATACTCTCGGAGTATCGACCAGTCATTTTCCAAAATTGACATGAGTTTGGCGTAATCCCATGGTTTGAAATCCGAATGATCTGTTTTGGTAAGTGGTTCTTTGTAAACTTCAAGTCCCTTAAAGTCCCCACTTAATTCCCAGTAAATACCAACATCGATCCGCTTGCATTCTCCTGTTAAACATACTTCGGTGTCCACATGGCGATACCAAAAAGTATCACCATGTTGGTCACGTACAGTGTTAATTTTAATGGAATCTTGCTGGTCATCAAATATATGGTAAGCGATAGAATCACTTTCAAAGGAAAGCCCTTTGAGACTATCGCTTTTATAGGATACCACTGGTAATACCCAAATGGTATAGCTCCAAAACAAGAAATGTACTAACTCCATATTGTTTTTTAAACTTCAATTTCCTTTACTAAGGGGGTAATTGGCTGTGGGAATTTCAATTTGGAAATGTGCTTCCGCCATTTTTCTGCATCGTTTCCAAAGTCCGATTTGGTGAGTTCTGCTAATTCCCGACTCGCAAATTCCCTGAAATTGGAATGAATATCTTCTTGGTAATCGTTGAGCAACTCATAACCTTTTTTACTGCCACAGCGTGCCATAGCAGCGGCAATACTTAATTCCAGAGTACCCCCATAGGTTCTCCACCGTACGTTTTCGTATTTGGTAGTTTTGAAATCGCCTATGTTTTTGTCGTGCAATAATTTTTCGAATCCGGCACGCAGTTGGAGGTCGGGGAGGCGTTCTGCATAAAAACACAGGTTTAATATCCGGTTATGGAAAGGAATGATTTTCAGATCAATACGACCGTTAAAGTAATCATTGGTCCGATTCACCATACCGCCACCAGACTCGGTATTTTCCAAAATATGCCGTATTACTTGTACCCCTTCTCTGCTTCCTGACATGGCTAAAAGTCCAATATTCTGATTGATTCTCCAGAATAAACCCAAAAGCATATTCTTTTCCCGGCCCCGTATAAAATCATAGTCGTCCACGTAGCCGTCGGGGTAGCCTTGCTTCATTTCTTCCTCAAACATTTCTTTTAACTCCTGGACCATTAATGGAACCCCAGCGTCGGAACCGAACCAGGCCAAAGTTTTGGCTATCAAGAGTTTACCAGTTTTGTCAGTGGTGGTTTCAAAGTTTTTGTTCAAAACAGGCAAAGCCAATGCTTTTGGAATTCGGCTGCATTCATACATATACTCCGGATTGCCCAGTGCTAACTGCTTGACACGACGCGCTATTTCAGAGGAGTTGTCTCTCAGGTCGCCAACGGTTTTGTTGAGTAGTCCCGCTGGGAAGTAGCCCAGTTTATTCCATTCCTGTTGTAATTCGGAAACATCATAGTTCCTTGGTTGTATGTTTTTCCATGCCAAATCAGCCGCAATTTGCCCCGTTAGGTAGCCTAAAACCAAAAGATCCGCAGTCATTCTGGTAAACTGTAACGCATTGTGGGTTTGGCTAAAACCACGACCGGCCAACAGTAATCCATCTAATTTTATGGGTACTAAGGAGCGGTAGGGCACCTCCACGGTAATGTCATTAGAGTGAGGTAATAGGAATCCACATTTTGAATATTCCGACGAACCTACATTATGAGGGTCAAAGTCGGTACTGGCCAGTGAGAGGACATCTTTGAAATGCCTATTTTCGGCACAGTCGATAAGGTCTAAAACATGGGTGCCCACAATTCTTCTGGATTCCCGAACGGTAAGGAATGGGTGGAAATTATAATGGTGCGCTTCATAATGTGATATAAAAAGCCCCCGCTGCAATTCCGACATTTTGGTATTGTCGATGATGTCATAATCCCGATTAGTAGTGGAAGGCAACGTACCTTTTGCACTGATATCCCATTGACTATAATTTTGGGTTTCGCCGATATGGGTACTGCCTATTTGGAATTCTGCTCCTGCAAATGCCGCTAGGTCGCCATCTCCTGTGGCATCTATGGTTATGGCAGCTTGTAGTACTTGCAGTGCGCCATTTTGACAAATTAATGCCCCGGATACTTTGTTTTGATCGACAATTGCTCCACAAATAATAGCCCCCGTTACATACTTTCCACCTTTGTCAACTATTTCATTCAGATGGTACAATTTCCGACCTGTTTTTTTGCTCATGTTCGCTTCCGAGGCTGTTCTTTCGGCCTCATCACTCTGCATTTTAAAGAACTTATTTTTAACATATCCATGGTAATAACCCATGACGCCACCCATGGTTTTGGTTCCTCCCAAATCATTGAAGTAATCCACCACGGTAGTATTTGCCCCTTTTTGGATTGCTCCTTGTGCTGCCAAAGCACCCGCTGTTCCCCCCCCAGCAACTAGTACTTGGGATTGCTTTTTTTGTTTCAACTCCTTTGCCCAGTTCGTACTGACTTGGTTTAAAGGAATAGCAAGTCCGGGTTCAAGTTCTTTGGCAATTTCAATACGTGACATTGGAATTTGTGAACCTGCAACTACCAAAGTATCCGCTTTGACGGCATTCTTACCAAATTTTAAGGAACTAATTAATTGCTTAGAAGTCTCCTGAATAGCTATCACACTGCTTCCTGTTAAATTCTCGGAGTTGAAAGCTAAGGTACTGTATCCAGAAAATGGTAACTTAGGAATTGACTGATTTGCGGGCGTTATCGAAGTCTCAAAAGCCAATTCCGTGATAGAGGCTTTTGATAAAGAAGCGTCTAGTTTACGGAGATTCTTACCTAATTGGGCCGCTATTTTTCTGGCTTGGTGTTCAACAGTATCTATATCGGTAGTATTAATGTCATATTCATAGGCGATATACAACTGATCTTCGGAACGCTTGCCCAAATGAAATTCAATGGTATTATTACGTATACCATAATCCGACGATACCTTTACCGACTTTTGAGCTGGATTATCGGCATTGGCTATTTCAAGAACAAAACCGGCTTTGCCTATTTTGGTAGTTTCTCCTGCGAGGTTTCTGGAAAATAAAAGTTGATCCGTAGCGTCTATGAAGTGGTTACAATCAATTTTGTAAGTACCATATTTGCTGGCAATCATTACTCCGGAAACTTGATTTTTATGGGTAAACAAACCGCAAACATCCGTCATCAGAAGTACATCGACTTTATTTTGCAATAGTGTCCGCACCATGCCTTTTCTAATACTACCATTTAAAAGCAGTAATTCATTTCCAAACTGGCTGGATTTTAATCCGGAACCTTTTTTGTTCTCAATTTCTGGTTGTTCGGACTCTGGTAAGAACAGATTGATCAAATCTTGATTCCATTTTTCAGTTCCCTTTTGGTCAATCCAGAGCTTACCTTTGGCCCATATTTCAAATCCCGGGCTGGTTCGCTTTTCTATGATTAACACTTTTTTGCCCATCCTAATAGCCTCTATGGCTGCAAAATAGCCAGCAAGTCCAGCGCCGTTAATTATTAAATCATAACTATTTATTGCATTTTTGTTTGAAAACTGTCTGCTAATATCAGCAAATGCCTGCTGACTTAATAAGGTGTTGCCCACAAGTGCGGCACCTATTGTGGGCAAACTTAGGTTTAGGAATTGTCTACGTTTCATTACTTAGGGGTTAGAGTTTTCATCGCTATTTTCGAAAAGGTTTTGGTAAACCTGTGTTCGGAAATATCCTTAGAATTTAGTTTGCATCAACTTGAAAGTTGCGTCGTATCTTTTGTTTACCGCAGCCATTGCATGTTTCACTTGTTTCAATGCAACATCATAATGATCTGTTATCTCCATTAATCGATTCGTGATTTGAGAAGCCGTAGTTTGTTCAATTTCAAAAGTCCAATCGCCTAATCCCAAATCATAATACATCTGTCCTTTAATCGTGTCTTCCGGTTGTCTTAAATAAAAACAAGGTGTACCATTAGCGGCAGCTATAATGGGGGAATGACATTCAAAACTAAGCACTGCAAAGGCTTTGGCATACAAAGAAGCTGCTTCGTCGGGTAGCCAATAGTCGTGTTTTACGATAAATGGTTTTACATCTTCGGGCAGTGGGTCAATCAATAGTTCGTCCATAATATCCACCTGATAGGTCATTTCTGGACATACGACCACTTTGTTTTTGGTTCTACGAACCCAGGCGATCATTGCCTCTCGTAATTTAGCATGATCCAATTCCTGCCATTTTGCGTTGAGCGCATCTACTTCATCGATTTTCTCCTGGCTCCAACCAGCATTATTAGATTTTATTTTGTAATAAGGCGTTTTTCGCAACCGAGGTATGACACATAGGAATTCCTTATCAGTGAGTTTATTAGACTCCATGAATTTCTTGGCTAGATTATCGTCATGAATATCCAGCGCAAAGGTCGCGTCCGGGGCAAAAGCGATGTATTTACTTTTTAATCCTACTTCTTCCAATTTTTGAATAGAAGCAGTTTCTCTAGTAAAAATAAAAGATGCGTTTTTGAGAATCTCCTTCAGGGCTGGGTCGATGGTTTGAATGGTTACACCAAATATCCCAAAAGGTTTTTTAGTCTGTTGGTACCAAGCGTCCAAATAGTCTGCCGCCACAACGGACGGGCCCGATCCATGTATAAAAAAATCAGCCTCTTTAAACGCACTTTTTAAATCATCGGATAGGGGTTCTTTTTGGCTATTAATTCGGCCATGTATGACTTTTAAATCAGGAAAATGTTTGGCCAACATTTGTTCTACCACCTCACTTTTGCTTCTTTTCCAAAGAATCAATTTGGCCTTTGGAAGTCTTTGCTTCAAAAGTGTTATCAAGCCCGGGGTATGTGCAATATCTCCTATGTTTACATCCTGCCAACCAGAAACAATAAGTAAGGTAGGGTTTGATTTAGCGCTGGTGAGTATTGGCAACAGCATTGCTGTTGCCAATGACAGGCCTCCATTTTTTATGAAATTTCTTCTTGTTAAATGATTCATTGCCCGTATTTAGAGTGATGTTTAAAACCAAATAGGTCCTATTATAAGTAACCTGGATTTTGCTCGAAAACTGCATCGGTATTGGCATCGATTACTTTTTGAGGAATAGGCCAAAATTTGTTGAAGTCTTGAATCGTTTTACCTGAAGATACGCCATTCGGTACCGACGGTGCAGAATTGTATTTCCGAACCCGATCTACTAGTCTGCCCATACGAATAAGCGTCCGTAGGCGAGGTTCTTCAACTACCAATTCTCTGGAACGCTCATCCAAAATGAAATCTTCGGAAACATCTGAACCCGCAATGAGCTTTGCCTTTGCTCTTGCACGAACTACGTTAATATCCGTTGCTGCACTCGTCATATCACCTTTTCTGAAATAGGCTTCTGCTCTTAGTAAATAGGTTTCGGCTACTCTCATTCGGCTAAAATCTTTGTCTGTATTTCCGCTGAGGTTGTTGTTGGACAGCGGAGTGCCTTCTATTTTTCTGTAATAGGGGTAGTATTGTCTCAGCGTATCCAACTGGATATTGGTAATGGTACCGTCATTTTTTGTCGTGTACAAACCACCATTTGGCCCTTTTTTGGTAAGAATAGGTTTTCCGAAATATTCTGGATCACTGGCATTGTTGTAATAATATACCCTTCTGATATTTTCTGAAGAGTTTCTCATGTCGTTCGGATCTAATTTCCAGATATCGTATTTGAGATAATTGGTGGGTGAATTAACACCAATACCTCTTCCAAGGCTGTCGGATGGCAGGTTTGGCGAACCGTTTGGAGATTGTATTTTGTCATATTCTGGCCCCCAATATCTGACACTATTATTGGCAGTACCATTGACAAAACTTCCTCCTATCGTAAAGTTCTCGAACTGCCAGGCCCACATAACCTCTTTGTTACCAGCTGATTTATTGATCTGCCCATAAGCAAAAATATCTGAAAATACATCACCAGGCTTTGAACTTGCAGGGCCAAATCTTTCCGTCATGATCTGATAGTCACCCACTTCTTTGCTGATTACTTTAGTGGCGGCGGCAATCGATTTATCATAAAAACTTTGGTCTTTATTTTCCATCCCTAGCGAGATATATACCTCGCTTAATAGATGATAAGCTGCGGCTTTTGGAATTCTTCCGTCGGGAACATTGGTAGGCAGCATTTGTCCGGCTTCTTCCAAATCCTGAGCGGCAAATGCCAGTACTTCCGCTCTTGAATTGCGAACAAAGTCAAATTTAGGTACAGAAATTCGTTCTTTAACGATGGGTACTCCACCATAAATATTGGCTAAGAAATTATAGGTATACCCTCGGAAAAATAGTGCTTGTCCTTTGATATTATTTCGGTCTGATTCTGATATTTCTAAATCTGGATTGTCAATATCCTGCAAAATTAAGTTGGCCTTTACGATCATTTCTTTAAACGCCCAATCCCAATAAATGATAGTAGCACTTAAATTGGAGTTCAGTAAGCTGTAATCCTTATTTCCACGAGAGTCATTTCGGCCCCATTGCGTTTGATCAGTACCAACGGTCATGTATTCAAAATTGTTGGATGCGATGATATGTTCCTGTCGTGCGCCTTCATAAAGGGACACCACTGCGGCATCATATCCCGCAGCATTGGTCAATAAATTTTCAGGACTAAAGCGGTCCAATGGAACTTCATCTAGGTAAGAATCGCTGCATGACGTTCCTACGAATAAAAGTGCTGTGAAGAAAAGTATTCGATTTAATATATTTTTCATTGTGATGGTTTTTAGAAGGAAATATTTATACCTGCAATAAAGGTTTTAAGTAAAGGTCCATTGTTTATTTGATCGACAACAGCCGACCGGCCACCACCACCAAACTCCGGATCCCAACCTTTCCAGTCTGTCCATGTGGCCAAATTCTTGCCACTTACATAAACCTGGATACTTCCAATTTTGATTTTACTCACTAAACTTTCAGGAATATTATAGGCCAATGAGACATCTTGTAGTCGGGTAAAACTTCTACTTTGGTAAAAACCATAGCCTAACGGATTTCGGTAATTAATTCTTGGGTAATCATTAATAGGATTGGTGGCCGTCCAGTAGGGTACGTTTAAGAAGTTGGCCTGATCATAAAAATTAGTACCTGGGTTGAGCATCGAAACGCCACTATATCCACCCTGACGGGAATTAATAGTTGCCGATAAGCTCAAACCTTTGTAGCTGAATACATTGGTAATGCCCAAGTTGTATTTAGCTTGATTACTGCTCACTACGGTACGGTCGTCAGGAGAAATTTTTCCGTCTGGTACGCCATCAGGCCCGCTGATATCCTTGAATTTGATATCACCAGGTTGTGCACCTGGAATTAAACTTAAATCGTCTCCTTCTTGGAATATGCCATCAAAAACATAATCGAAGTTAGAACCTAGTGGTTTGCCAATAAACCAGCTGCTGGCGATATCATCGTCTTCGATGCCATCATTGTTTAAGTCTCTGCCAGTAAGCTGTACAATTTTGTTCCTATTGAAAGAGAATGCCAAGTGGGTATTCCATTCAAATCCACCTTTACGGATATTAACCGTTTTTAGGTCGATTTCCAGACCATGATTCTTAGTTTGTCCGATATTGCGTAAAAACGTTTCGAAACCGTTGGTATTTGGGATGGTTTGTTCTAATAGTAAGTCAAAGGTGTTACTTACATAGAAATTAATAGAGGCCCCGATTCGATTTGAAAAACTTTCGATATCA
>CAXBLH010000192.1:0-9827 GCA_963976315.1 uncultured Dyadobacter sp. | reverse complement strand
TTGTTCCTATGGGAATGCTGGAATGATCGTGCCCAGTCATTTTGTACCCTTGGCCGCTCCCGGAATGTTGTCTAAGGGTATCAAATGGATGTTTAATAGTCGGAGTCCATTTTATGTAAAACCTACACTGGATATGTCACTTTTATCCTGGGGGCTTAAATTCATAAAAAGTGCTACCGCTCATCATGTGGAGCGCTCGGCCACTTTTCTTCGCGATTATCATTTATTTAGCAAACAGCTATACCAAGACCTAGAAAAGAAATCAGAATTTGGTTTTGGACTTGAAACTAAAGGTATACTAATGCTCTATAAAACGGAAAAAGCAGCCGAAGAGGAAATACATACAGCGCGAGATGCCCAGAAGCTGGGGTTAGAGGTGGAGATACTCCATAAGGAACAAGTACAGGAATTGGAACCACATACCGCTTTAAATGTAATGGGGGCGGTACATTATCGCTGTGATGCCCATTTATTTCCAAATGATTTGATGTCGCAACTGCTATCAGAAGTAAAAAGACATGGTGGTGTCATCAAAACAAATTGCGATGTAGTAGGGTTTGATATTCATCAGGGTGAAATCAAATCGGTGCAAACAAGATCGGGAAACATAGAAGGGGATTTGGTGGTGATGACTGGCGGTTGCTGGCTTCCTGAATTAGCAAAAATGGCTGGTCTTAATATTCCTGTAATGCCGGGAAAAGGATATTCTTTTATGGAAGAAAATACGCTTTCCAAAATTATCCACCCTTCCCTTTTAATAGAGTCAAAGGTAGCCGTAACTCCTATGGGTGGACAGGTACGCTTTGGTGGTACCATGGAAATAGCTCCGGTAAATGATCAAATCAATAGTAAACGTGTGGAAGGAATCGTGCGGGCGATCCCCCGCTATTATACTGACTGGAATACCCAATTGCCGGAAAAGAAGAATATTTGGTATGGCTTCCGACCCTGTTCGCCAGACGGACTGCCTTATTTGGGTTATAGTAAAAAAATAAAAAACCTAATTGTAGCGGGTGGACATGGTATGATGGGAATAAGTATGGGGCCTGCAACGGGTATGGTAGTGTCTGAACTCGCGGGCAGAAAACCTACTTCCATTGCAATTTCAATCTATGATCCTCAACGTTTTGAGTGAATTTAGAATCAGAATTGATTGTACTATATACACATAAATTTGAACTTGTTTTAGTATATGATGAGTGTGAAGGCTTTTACGTTTGATGCCGGTAGGATTTAAAAGAAAATACTCGTACATGAAAACGATCGTCTTTAAATGAGTTAATATAGTACTATATTTTTATAACCTAGTTTAGGTAAAGTATTTAAACAGTAAAAATTATAAGAATTTTAACATTATTTTCTTGGCTTTCATTACATTTATGTAAATTAGAAGATTAATTTCTACATAATTTATGTAGAAGGGTAGTTCAAGTGCTATGTTATTGTTCAAGTTAAAGCAAGTTGTTTCTAAATAGTTTGGTATGAATCAAGGTGTACTAGATAAAATTTCTTTGGATCAAAAGTATTGGATTCAGCTCATTAATGGTGAGAAAGATGCTTTAGGGTTTCTTTTCGATATCTATTCCAATGACATGTATCTTTATGGATATAGGATTCATGCGAATAAGGAAATTGTTAAGGATGCCATTCAGGATGTTTTCGTAGATTTATGGGAATATCGTAAGAACTTAGCACATGTCGAAAACGTAAAATTTTATTTACTGAAATGCTTACGCAATTCCCTTCTTAAACAAATCGAAAAACCGAATTTGTTGGAGTTAAACCAAATAAGCGATTCTTTTGGTGCCTTTCCTGCAATCGATTACAATATTGTTTTGGAAGAAGAAGAGAGGAGTACAAAGTACCGAATTGAGCGAATGTTAGGGGAACTTTCAAATAGAGAACGTGAAATCATTTCATTGAAGTACTACTCAGGATTAAAGATCACGGAAATAGCAAACGTGCTAGAATTGAAAGACCAAACAGTAGCGAACACCTTACAGAATGCACTTGGTAAGCTTCGTAAACTGTTTGTTTTTAATGTGTTGCTTATTTATTTTTTATTTTTTTAAATTTTGTTGAAAGATCTTTGGTAGTAAATTTTGATTTTCCTCTCTATTATTTGAAAGCTAATTTTTAATTGCTACAAATGACTGATTATACCAATTTTGAACCTGAGGAATTTGCGAAGGATGCTTACTTCATTCAATGGGTATGTCATGCGGAAATTCAAGCAGAAGAGTTTTGGCAAAATTGGTTGGAGACTTTTCCCTACAAGAAAGAGGACGTTGCAAAGGCACGCCAAATGGTATTATTGATAACCAATACCGAAGATATACCGAAGTTGTCTGGTGAAGAAATATTGGCGCTGAGAAATTCAATATTTGAACGTATTAATGAAAAGGACACCTCCCATTATACTATATTCAGTTTAAAACGATGGATTTATATTGCGGCATCGATTATAGGAATTGTGGTCGTATTGGGTTGGTCTGGAAACAGGAGTCAAAAGCAAAGTTTTATAGCATCGGTACTGGCTCCATCGGAATCAAAAGTATTGATTGAAAATACAGAGGAAAACAATAAAATGGTGAACCTACCTGATGGTAGCACTGTACTTCTAGCGAAGCATAGTTCGATCTCATATTCAGATAGTTTATCCGGTTCTATTCGGGAAATTTATTTAGAGGGTGAAGGCTTTTTTGAAGTTGCTAAAATGCGACACCGTCCGTTTTTTGTTCATGCAGGAGGAATTGTGACCAAAGTACTAGGTACTAGCTTTAAAGTTTCGGCATTACCAACAAGTAATCAAGTGAAGGTGTTAGTCAAAACGGGCAAGGTGGCAGTTTTTAAGGATTCCGAAACAGAGTTGGCTCAGAAAATTAAGAACACAAAATTAGACGGACTTGTACTCAATCCTAGTGAAGAAATCGTGTACCATAAGGAGAACGAAGTCTTTAAAAGGGTTCAACAAGCAACTGTACCTAAAATTGTTTCCGAAGAGTCCATTGAAATAATGGAGTTTGAGTATGAAGAAGTTGCCCTGTCCAAGATATTTTTGGAAATAGAAAAGGCATATAATGTCGATATCGTATATGACAGTACGTTAATGGGCGAATGTCCAGTGACGGCTTCGATTATTGATGAGCCTTTTTTAAGCAAATTGAGTTTGATTACCAAGGCAGTACGTTCACAATATCAAATTATTGGAAACACTGTTTTTATTACTGGACAAGGTTGTAAATGAGATATTTAAATAAATAATATTGCCTATGTAATACCATAAAAAAGCCGTTGAAGTTGGAGCTTCAACGACTAAAATTCCAGAAATCTTGCTGGATTCTGGAATTCAATTTTAATGTACATCTTAATTAACGAAATTATGAAGGAAATTCGACCTAAGCAAAACGTATTTTTCAAAATTATGAAATATGCAATATTCCAATTTTTAATTGGTACACTCTTGTGTGGAGTAGTGACGGCAAATACTCTTAAAGGACAGGATTTGTTGGATCAAAAAATCAGTATTTCACTCAATCAGGTGACTATTAAGGACGCCTTAAAACTTATTGAAAAACAAGCGAATGTTAAGTTTGTTTACAGTTCAGGCATTATTGACATACGTCAAAAAGTAAATCTGGTCATAGATGAGGCGTCTGTACATAGTGTTTTAGAACGGTTATTGGTGCCACTTCATCTAAAATATGAAATTTCTGGTAGACAAATCGTTTTGGATAAAATTGATAAAGTCAATAAATCTGCTATGTCATTTCCTGATAAAATTGAGGCTACCATAGGTGGTACTGTTATGGATGAAAATGAACAGGGATTGCCTGGCGTAAGTGTGGTTCTGCGTGGAACACAAATCGGAACAACGACTGATATTGAAGGTCGTTTCCAGCTTGCTGTGCCGGAATCAGTGGATTCGCCATTTATATTGAAAATTAGTTTTATAGGCTATATCACGAAGGAAGTTACCGTAAGCAATCAATCTAAATTAAATATTTCCTTAGAACCAGAGAACAAGACGCTAAATGAGTTGGTTGTGGTGGGGTTTGGTACGCAAAGAAAGGCGGATGTGACAGGTTCTGTAGTGAGAGTAAAAACGGACAAAACCGTTGACTTACCGAATTATAGCGTATTACAGTCATTACAAGGTAGAGTTCCAGGGTTAAATATTACCTCGCCAGACCGTGCAGGGGAAGAGCCTTCTTTATCGGTAAGAGGTACTAACTCAATTTCGGCAGGAAACAGTCCTTTGGTGGTTGTGGATGGTATCATTTATAATGGAAGTATTTCTGATTTTAACTCCAACGATATTGAGTCTATTGATGTACTTAAAGATGCCAGTGCTTCGGCAGTATATGGTTCTCGGGCAGCAAATGGTGTAATCATTATCACTACCAAAACGGGTACATCTGATACACCTGAATTTAATTTCAATTCTTATGTAGGTGTGCAGCAGCCTACTAAGTTGGTCAAGATTCTTGACGGACCGAAGTATATTCAAAAAATCCTTGATTTTAGAGAAGCCAAAAAACTAGAAGCGGATCCAGCGAAAATCGATGATTATTTGACCGTTACTGAGTTGGAGAATTATAATAATGGTAAAACTACCGACTGGATGAAATATGTGGTTCAGGATGGGATTCTAAACAATTACCATTTAGATGTGTCCGGTAAAACACCAAAGCTAAACTATTATGTAGCTGGTACTTATTTTAAGCAAAAGGGCATTGTGAAAAATGACAACTTTAATCGTGCGACTTTTAACTTAAACCTCACCTCGCATATCAATAGCTGGTATTCTATTTCTTTTAAATCTGCGTTTTCATCACAAGATTTTTCAGGGGTAGCAGCAAGTTTATCTAGTGCTTATCGTCAAAGTCCTTACGGTAGTTTTTCAGACCCTGACGGACCAGGCGGCTATGCGTTATTACCTGTTGGTGATCCATTAGGGTTACATCCTTTGGTCAATACCTTAATTGATAACAGCGATAAGAGAACAAGTATTTTCGGGTTGGTTTCTAGTAACTTGGATGTGCCTTTCATACCCGGCTTGAAATGGACGATGAATTATTCTTCTAACCTTAGAAATACCCGGCAAAATGAATTTACTAGTGCTGATGTTACACCAGCGGCAAGGGTGTTAAATGGTGTTGCTTCCAAGTCTATTACACAAAACTTTGACTGGACGTTTGATAATATTTTAAACTATAAGAAAATATTTGGTCAAAAGCATTCGATTGACTTGACGGCTCTTGCCAGTAGACAACGCCAGGCACTGGACGTTAGCGCTATGACTGGAAATGATTTCTTTTCTCAGGCCTTAGGTTATAATGCGATTGAAATGGCGGCGGTACAACGTACGAGTTCAAACTTTGAAGAGCAATATAATATTGCTTACATGGGAAGAATCAATTATGGTTTTGATAACCGTTTTGCCCTTACTCTAACAGCCCGTAGAGATGGTTACTCAGGCTTTTCCAAATCGAATAAATATGCAACCTTCCCATCAGCGGCAGTTGCCTGGACAGTTTCTAATGAAGGGTTCTTGAAGGGAGTACATGCAATTAACTATTTGAAATTAAGAGCATCGATTGGTAAAAATGGGAACCAGGCAGTTGGTAGATATCAGTCTTTATCAACCATTGCCAATCAGCAGTATTTGTTTGATGGAACCTCAACCACCACTTCTAGTATAAACACTTTGGCCAATAGTAACCTTACTTGGGAAACGACAGTAGCTACTAACTTTGGTGCAGATTTTGAATTGTTCAACTCAATCATCTCCGGATCATTAGATATCTATAACTCCAAAACAACGGATTTACTACTTCGTCGTTCGTTACCTTCGACTACTGGTTACACGAATACACTTACCAATATTGGTAGCGTACATAACCATGGTGTCGAATTAGCATTGAATAGCGTTAATTTAAGAAATAGAAATGGCTTTTCTTGGGAAAGTGGCTTGGTGTTCACACTTAATAGAAACAAAATTTTGCACTTAACAGGGGAGGATGCTGACAAAGATGGTGTAGAAGATGACAATATTTCAAGTGGCTGGTTTATTGGCGAATCGTTGAACTCTATTTATGGATACAAAACCAATGGTATTTACCAATTGAATGAAAGCGACATTCCTTCGGGTTTTGCACCTGGCGATTTCAGGATCGTTGACACAAGCAACGATGGAGTAGTTAATGCTAATGATAGAATAATATTAGGTACTAGAATGCCAAACTTTACAATGAGCCTTTCCAATACTGTGAAGTACAAAAACTTTGCACTTTATATGATGATTACTTCGATTCAAGGTGGTGGTAAAAAGAATTATTATATGGATAACAATGCAAATACACGTAATGTAAATGCCCCTTTTACAACATTTACAGAGCGGTTTAACGTACAAGATGTACCATACTGGACACCGAATCGTCCGTCAAATGATTATCCAAGAGTCGATTATAATGCATCTTTCCCGCATCCGATTCTAGAAAGCAGATCTTTTGCCAGATTACAGGATATTAGCCTATCGTACACTTTCAAAAATGAATTCATCAAAAAGTCTAAAATCAAAAATTTGAGGCTATATGTAAGTGGTAAAAACATTTTGACAATTACAAAATGGACTGGTTACGATCCAGAGAACGCTACGAGTTTGGGCGATTTCCCATTCCTTAAATCATATACAGCAGGAATTGATTTTAAATTTTAACCTACTTCGATCATGACTACTTTAAACAAATATTTCATTTTAATATTCATAATCGTCGTTTCCCTTTCTTCGTGTAATGATGATGCTGTATTGGAAGAAAAACCAAAAGGTTTTTTGAGTCCAGAAAACACTTATGTAAATAAAGAAGGCTTTAACTCGGCTTTGGCGGAGTTATATCGAAAGGGCCGTGGACTTCGTACCGTGGAGTTGATCAGCGGTGAAGGCGACAAAGTCTTATCTGCCATTTATGGCTCAGGAACTGATTTGGGCTGGTATTGGGACAAGAAACTGAATTTTGGAGATTATACCCTTATAAACTCTTTTAATTCTTTGAGCAATAGTTACTGGAATGTACTTTTCGACTTGGTCAAAGATTCAAATGTAATTTTGTCCTATATCGATAACTCCGATATGTCGGATGCAGATAAGCTACAAGTTGCTGCGGAAGCAAGGTTTTTTAGAGCCTATGCCTACCGGTTCTTGGTTCATTTATTTGGCGGAGTACCCATTATAGAGGAAGCTCTTACAGGGCCAAAATATGATTATATCAGAAACTCAAAAGAGGAAGTGTTAAACTTTATGGTGGAGGATTTGATGTTTGCTTCTCAAAATTTACCAAAACAAAACAAAGGTGACGGACACTTGGCAGGAGCTGCCGCAGATCACGTTTTAAGTGAAACTTATATTGCCTTAGGAAAGTATGATTTGGCAATAGCATCGGCTAGTAAGGTTATAAACGATGGACAATATAAACTTATGACTCAACGGTTTGGTACACTGAAATCAAGCGCAGGTGATGTCTTTTGGGATTTGTTTAGATCTGGCAACCAAAATGGAAATACCGGAAACACTGAGTCGATCTTGGTTTGGCAAATGGAGTTTGGAGTTCCTGGCGGTAATAATGCAACTTATAGCATTGAACGTACTTGGGGGCCTTATTTAGAGCCACTGAAAGATTCAAAAAATGCGAAAGCCATACTTCCGGCTGACTCGTTGGGACGTGGAGTAGGCTTTTTCAGACCAGGAGAATATTTGGAAAATACCATTTGGGAATCAGATTTTAAGACTGATATGCGTAACTCTCATTACAATATTCAACGCCAGTTTTATAACAACAATCCTGCGTCTGTGGATTATCTAAAAGTGATAGTTCCAAAGGCTTCAGAAATAGGAAGAAATTATTACCCTTGGATCAAGAAGGCTTCAAGTCCAGAAGGGCATCCACAAGGGTATGATACTGGCGGAAAACTGTATACTGATATATATGCAATTAGACTAGCAGAAACGTATTTGCTACGTGCGGAGGCATATTTGAGAAAAGGAGATATGGCGTTAGCCGCTGCGGATATAAACGTAATTCGTAACCGTGCAAAGGCAACTCCTGTTACAGCTGCTCAGATTAACATTGATTACCTTCTCGACGAACGCGCAAGAGAATTGGTAGTTGAAGAGCCTAGACGTTTGACACTTGCTAGAATGGGTCTTTTATATGAGAGAACCAAAAAATATAATCCAGTGTCGGCACCTACAATAAAAGAATTTCATAACCTATTGCCCATTCCGCAGTCTGTAATAGATGCCAATGATGCTGCGCCATTTGAGCAAAATACTGGGTATTAGTTAAATAGAAACATGTAAAGTATCATTGTAAACCTTCTTCACACCCTGGCGAAAATCGTTCAGGGTGTTGTTCTTAAACATGCTCTTAAAACCAACCTACATGAAAAGAATTAGTTTGATTGTATTGGGTGCAGTTTCCATATTGGCAGTTTCTGCTTTTATGATGAGGCCTGTACCGACAAAAGCCATGGCATCTAAACCGAATGTATTATACCTTTTTGTGGATGACCTTCGGCCGGATCTGAACTGTTATGGAAACCAAGAAGTTCATTCTCCTAATATTGATAATATTGCGAAAGAAGGTGTGGTCTTTACAAATCAGTATGTGACGGTACCTACTTGCGGGGCTTCTAGGTATAGCTTACTAACAGGGCATTTGCCAAGAAAAGCGGTTCATTTGTCAAATGGTGCTTTTGAAAAATTAATGGCACCCGCGACAAAAACCAACGAACCAGAGTCATTTGTAGATGCCTTCAGACGAAATGGTTACAATACGACAGGTATTGGGAAGATTAGCCATTCCGCAGATGGATATGTTTATGGATATACAGAGGCCAAAAGTGAACAACTTGAAATGCCTCAAAGTTGGGATCAGATGTTGTTCAATCCTGGAAAATGGAAAACGGGTTGGAACGCCTTTTTCGCATACGCCGACGGTGGTTCTCGCATGACTCATAATGCACAAGTGAAACCTTATGAAAGTGGAGAAGTGGAGGATGATGGCTATCCAGACGGCCTTTCAGCTGAACTGGCCATGGACCAGTTGGAGAAACTTGCCAAAAGCGACAAACCATTTTTTCTGGGAGTTGGTTTCTTTAAGCCTCATTTGCCATTTAATGCGCCCAAAAAGTATTGGGACATGTATGATGAAAGTAAAATAAGTCTGACACCTTCTCCCAATATTCCAAAGGATATTAATACTGCAAGTCTGCATCAGAGTGGGGAGTTTAACCAATATGCCTTGGGGGATGAAAAAGCATCGTTGGACAAACCAGTATCGGATGTGTATGCCCGAAAACTCAGGCATGGCTATTATGCTAGTGTGAGCTATACCGACGCCCTTATTGGCAAAATAATGCAGAAGTTGAAAACCTTAGGTTTGGACAAAAATACGATTGTGGTCGTTTGGGGAGATCATGGGTGGCACTTGGGCGATGACCGTGTTTGGGGGAAGCATACCATTTTTGAAAGGTCACTGCGTAGTGCATTCATCGTAAAGGCACCGCAAATGGTTGCGGGTATCAAACGACACGAAATTGTAAGCTCTGTGGATATTTACCCGACTTTAATGGAACTTTGTGGTTTAAACAAGCCGTCGGGTTTGGATGGTGAAAGCTTTGTGGGATTATTGAAAACCAAACAAAATATCCAATGGAACAGACCGGCGTTTAGTTATTTTAAAAATGGTATTACGGTTCGCAACGAACGCTACCGCTATACCAAATATTTTAGAATAGATGTGAGTACCACCCGCACTATTTGTTTC
>CAXBLH010000191.1:0-9885 GCA_963976315.1 uncultured Dyadobacter sp. | reverse complement strand
GTAATTGTTTGGTGCCGTATTCCATGGTTTCTTTCATTTTAGCATCCGGACCATTCGCTTTTTTATCCGAACGTTACAAAGGTAAAATGGAATAAAATTAAAATCAAACGTTTGTTTGATTTATTTAAACAAACGTTTGATTTTAAAATTTTATATCAATAAAATGCTATAAACAGGCCCGATTACGAATGCCTATATCTATTAATAAGTTTGGGAAGTAAGAATTAAACAGTACCTAAGTAGTAATCAAACAGGAATGGTCGATAATGGAAATCAACAGGACTGGATAAGAACAAAAATAGCCTGAAAGGTGGTCTAGGCGCAGTTATTCAAAGGAAACCTGAATTTGACAAAATATTTCAGCAAGTCGCAAAAGCAATATTAACTAAGTGTATTCAACAAAATATAACACTGTTAGAATATAAAACAAATATTAAATACGTCCGCAATTCATTGATTATGAATACGATCTTTGCTCCTTAGGAGCATAAGTAAAATACAAAATTTCATATTAGCACCAAGGGATTTTCATCGGCCATTTACCAATTTGAGTGTGTAAGATGGCCTGAGGAACCTGTAATGAGAGACCAGAATAACGACGGTCTATTTAACTCGATTCGGATTTTCTGACACAAAGGCTCCCCAACCACCTTTCTTTGATTTTCCAGAACTTTTACTCGCAACAGCAGCAGGTGTGTTGGCATGATAATGATGGCAGATTGCAATCGCAATACCATCCGTGGCATCCATATATTCGCGACTTAACTCCATCTTTAATATCTTTTCAAGCATAAAGGCGACTTGCTCTTTGGAGGCACTACCACTTCCCGTAACCGATTGCTTAATTTTTTTAGGAGCATACTCTACAATGGGAATATCCCTTGCCAATGCAGCCGCCATAGCCACCCCTTGTGCCCTGCCTAGCTTTAACATTGATTGCGGATTTTTTCCATAAAATGGATCTTCAATTGCCATTTCGTCTGGCAGGTATTCTGTTATTAATTGGGTAATTCGTTCAAAGATTTTCTTAAGTTTGAGTTCATGAGTACTATATTTGCTCAAATGAATTACGCCATATTGAATCAACGAAATTTGTTGTCCAGACACAGCGATAACCCCATACCCTGTCACTTGCGTACCGGGGTCGACACCTATTATAATTTTTTCAGCAATTTTCACGGGTTTTTCTATCATCATGTCGCAAGTTAAGGAACTCGAATCATCAAAAAAAAGGAGTTTAAAAGACTATTCAATTATAGTTTTCAAATCCCTGACTACCATCATCGTTTTATATTATATTTTAAATACCTTCCAACAAGATGACAAGGGTATCGGCGATATTTGGGTAGTTTTCAAATCGAGTTTCACTACTCAAAATTTGCCCATTATTCTTCTTGTCGTATTGTTAGTGCCCGTCAATTGGGCCCTAGAAAGTCTAAAATGGCAGGTATTAGTCGATCGACTAGTTCCTATCGGTTTTCTTGAAGCTTTTAAAGGGGTACTATCCGGATTGGCTGTAGGTATTTTTTTACCCGCTCAAATCGGAGACTCCATCGGAAGAATTGGCTCCCTGAAATCGAATAAAAAGTTACAGGCAATTGGAGCTGTTTTTATTTCGGGCGGAATTCAATTCTATGTTTCATTCATAGGGGGTTCCATAGGTTGGTATTTGATTCAAAACAATATCAATTTTGAGCCCGTAGTTAAAACGCTGATACTTAATTCGATACTTATAATCAATCTAATTGGCGTTATTTTTATACTGTTTCGTAACCAATTTTTCATTTTAAAACCAAAATCAACCTATCTCTTACGGCTCCATGAGTACTTGAAAATAATAGGAAATTATAGCTCCAATGAGATTACTTTGTCTCTATTTTATGGGGCACTAAGGTATGCTATATTTCTCATGCAGTTTGTGCTCATTTTGAATTTATTTGAGTTCAACCTCAGCTGGATGACCCTTTCCTCTTGCGTGGCCGTTATATTTTTGGTAAAAACCATCATCCCAATGTTCAATGTGTTTGGAGATTTAGGATTAAGGGAATTTACGGCATTATTTGTTTTCAAAGCGTATCAACTACCATCCGAACAAATAATTGCAGCTACTTTCTTTATTTGGATTATAAATGTTCTTGGACCGCTACTAGTAGGTCTGTATTTTATTTGGCGAAAAAACTTTTTGGCTAATCATCCGCAATCGCAGCCATTATAAACCTAGCACTAATGATGCATTATTTGATACTAATAACCGGGCTAATCCTCCTTTTTTATGCCTGTTTGACATTTGGACTACTATATCACTGGGAGAAGATACCCATAAGTATTAAAAGAAAAGTGCCGGATCCTATTTTCATGACCATTATAGTCCCGGTTCGTAATGAATCAGAAAACATCTTAAATTTAATCCAGGACCTTGAAAGCCAAACCTATCCCAAACATTTATATGAGGTTTTGATTATGAATGATGGATCCACAGATAATACCAAAGAACTGGTACTATCCCGTTTAAAATCCATAAAAAGTACTATTAAACTAATAAATTTAGAAAATGAAGCAACCAAATCCCCCAAGAAACGAGCCATTGAACAAGCCATAGGGGTCGCTAAAGGCAGTCTTATTACCACTACTGACGGAGATTGTAGAATGGGCAAAAATTGGTTAAGTTCAATCGCAAATCATTACCAGCATACCAAAAACGTAATCATTAGTGGACCAGTAACTTTTTTCGACCATTCCAATTTATTCACACGTTTGCAGATCATTGAGTTTGCCAGTTTGGTGGCTAGCGGTGGCGGAACTTTGCAAGCAGGCTTTCCAACCATGTGCAATGGAGCCAATTTAACTTATGAAAAACAAGCCTTTTTGGAGGTTAACGGATTTGCAGAAGTGGATCATATTGCCAGTGGTGATGATGAATTTTTGATGCACAAACTTTCCTTAAGATTCCCAAAAAAGCTAGGATTTTTAAAGAGCCAAGATGCCATTGTGTATACCCACTCACATCAAAACCTAGCCAATTTTAGGGCTCAAAGACAAAGGTGGGCAAGTAAATGGAAACACTACCAAAGCGCAACTCCCAAATTGTTAGCAGTATTTATTTTTACAGCCAATTTTTTATTGTTACTGTTGGCCGGACTGTTTGGAATTGGTGCAATAAGTACCCCCACTTTCCTAGTACTCTTAGCATTAAAATGGATTCCAGAATGGTTTTTTTTAGTTAAAGTTTTACTTTTTCTAAATCAAACTAAAAGTCTTAAATTCATCCTGTTAACTCAATTTATTTATCCGTTTTATATCTGTTTCTTTGGACTACTAGGTCAAAAAGAAGGGTATCAATGGAAAGGACGTGCGTTAAAATAGCACTTTATAACTTACCTACTAAAACCTTTGGTGAGGAGGTCTACAAAATATCCAAAATGCAAACTCCGTAAGACTTTTAACTTTCTTTATCACTCACTTTCACCTACCTTTTACCTTTCAGTTCACCTATTTCACTTCTCATTTCCTGTAACATTTTCAGTAACACTTGCAGTTCAGTCTGCGGTTCGGGCAGCGACTTACTATGGAAACTATAATATTCCCAAACTTCCAATACCTCCGACGCAGGCACGTCATAAGCAAAATATTGTTTATTAAATGATTGTAACAATACATTACCATCACTTTGAACGGTCAATTGTTTGAACACAAAATCCTGATCCCCTTTCAGTATGACAATACAGGGAGTTTCCGGCTTCAACTTCGTCCAATCCTGAACATACCTCGCAATAATATCACTCCCCTCCGGAACCGGAAGCATACTATCCCCAATGGTTGGGAACATTCTAAAGGTACCGTTTTTAGGTAAATTGGGGATATTGAATTTGGGAAGTGTTGCAAGAAATTCAGGATCGCTATACCCGGCACGATAACCCGCCTTTGCTTTCACAGGAACATATTCCACATTTTCTTTATTTTCCTGGTCTACGGTGATGGCCAGTACACGAATATTTGAACCTTGCATAAAAAGTTCGCTACCGATTTCCAAATCTTTTAACTTTTGTTCTGAAAGTGCTGATAGGTTGATTTTTAACAGATTATCAATACTCATCTTAAAAAACTCGGAAACATTGATCAAATCCTCAATTGTGGGATTGGCAGTTCGACCACTTTCATGAGCATTTAATTTTACCCTCGTTATTCCTAGCTTCTCGGCTAGTGACTCCTGACTTAACTTGTAACGGGTACGAAGGTATTTGATATTAACTGACCAAAAAATTTCTTGCTGTCTCATAATTAAAAGTGCAAAAGCGTGAAAGATATTTTTAGTATCAAATATAATCAAAAATATGATACTTAATCAAACTTTAACTAAAATTTAAACGTATAACGCACTGATCACAAGTGCAGTAGTAATAGTACATCCCATTGACTAAGGCTGCACTATTTGTTTCATTTGGGACAAAAAGATTCCCGCTTTAAAAATAAAATGTAAAAATTATAAAGTTAAAAACCTTGCTAAATACTTTTTGTTTAACTATTTTTGATAAACGTTAAACAAAATATGGCCGTTTACTCTATTAAGGATCTAGAAAGATTAACCCATCTTAAGGCGCATACCATCCGTATTTGGGAACAACGGTACAATTTATTTTCACCTGAACGCACTGAAACAAACATTAGGATATATAGTGATGCTGATCTAAGAAAGATTCTCAATGTTTCAATATTATTAGAATCAGGAATGAAAATTTCTAATATCGGCAAACTCAACAAAACGCAATTAATCTCGGCGGTTGAAGCAGTAATAGAAAACAAAAAAAACGGGCAAACAGCTATTAATATATGGATAGATCAGTGTATAGCTGCTATTGTTAGTTATGACGAAATTGCATTCGATGCTATTTTCAAGGAAGCTATAAAAGCCCTTGGTATCGAAGCTACCTATCAAAAAGTAATAGTACCACTTCTTGTTTCCTCCGGCTTACTATGGAGCAGCGAAAAAATGATTCCTGCACAAGAACATTTTTTATCCAACCTGATCAGACAAAAAATTTTTGCTGCTATTGATCAGTTACCAAAATCGAGTTCAACGAAACAAAAATGGGTTCTTTTTTTAAATGAAGAGGAGGCCCACGAGATAGGGCTGCTGTATGCTTATTACCTTATAAAATTCAATGGATTTCAAGCGATTTACTTGGGAAGCTCGGTACCATTTGATGATCTGCTGTCTGTCATTGAAACGTGTAAACCAACTCATATAGGTACTTTTTTTGTCCGAAATCAACCGGAGCGTTTTTATCACAATTATTTAAAACAACTAACAGCATCTTTTCCTGACACAAAAATATGTGTTTCTGGCAATAGCAAAATTATTGAAAATTTTGAACGTCAAAGCCTGCTATACACCATAAACCAAATTGAAGATCTTGAAAACATTTTAACCAGCTAATATGAATCATTCTAATAAAAAGGTTTCAGTGATTGGAGCAGGATTTGCGGGTTTGGCCTCAGCGGCAATATTGGCAAAAAATGGGATGGATGTTTCTGTTTTTGAAAAAAACGAAATGGCAGGCGGTCGTGCAAGAACCTTTGACCAAGAAGGATTTCGATTCGATATGGGGCCTTCGTGGTTTTGGATGCCTGATGTATATGAAAAGTTCTATCAAATTTTTGGGTATTCCACCTCCAATTTTTACGAGCTCAAAAAGCTGGATCCAGGCTTTGCAGTAATATTTAAGGACCAAGAAGTTTGGGACATACCTGCCGATTTTGAACAGATCTGCTACTTATTTGAGAAAATAGAAAACGGTGCAGGTGAAAAACTGAAACAATTCATAAAAGAAGCCGAATTCAAGTACCAAGTTGGCATGGAAGACGTAGTCTACAAACCCTTCCATCACTTTACGGAATTTTTGGATTTAAACTTATTCAAAAATGCTTTAAAACTCCAATTACTCACATCGTTTAGCAGCCATACCCGAAAATATTTCAAGGATGAACGATTGCTTGCACTGATGGAGTTTCCTGTACTTTTTCTGGGTGCCATGCCTCAACAAACCCCGGCGTTGTACAGTCTCATGAATTATGCAGGCCTGAAACAAGGTACTTTTTATCCAATGGGTGGTTTTGGCGAGGTTGCTAATTCGTTTTTAAAAATTGCAGAAGAACAGGGCGTTAAAATCCACTTTAACTCCCCGGTGGATACCATTGAAATCATCAAAAATCGTGTGGTTGGGCTCCAAACTAACGGTTTATTTAAATCTGCTGACGTGCTAATCGGCGCGGCAGATTACGCTCATGTAGAGCAAAAATTATTACCCAAAGAATACCGCAGCTATACCTCTTCCTACTGGGAAAGTCGGACGTTCGCACCTTCATCCCTCCTATTTTACTTAGGAATCAACAAAAAAATCGAGAAACTACGACATCATAATCTATTTTTTGACGAGCAGTTCGACCAGCACGCCATTGAAATATATAAAGATAAAAAATGGCCTACCAAACCCTTGTTCTATGTATGCTGTCCCTCAAAAACCGACGCGTCAGTAGCACCAGCTGGTCATGAAAATATTTTCATATTAATGCCGATCGCCATTGGAATGGAAGATTCGGAAGACATTCGGGAAGACTATTTTGAAAGGATAATGGAACGCCTTGAAAAGTTCGCAGGGGAAACTATTCGTTCCAATATTGTTTACAAACGCAGCTACTGCGTTTCCAATTTCATAGAAGACTATAATGCCTATCAAGGCAATGCCTATGGACTGGCAAATACTTTACAGCAAACGGCATTTTTGAAACCGAAACTAAAAAACAACAAGCTTAAAAATATGTATTACGCCGGACAATTGACCGTACCTGGCCCGGGCGTTCCGCCTTCTATCATATCTGGACAAATAGCAGCCAATGAAATCTTAAAAACTTTCCAATAATATGAAATCGCTTTACGACAAACTATCTGACCAATGTAGCACCGCTACCACTAAGTTATATAGTACCTCTTTTTCTCTGGGAATCTACTTCCTAACCAGTCGGTTTCGTAAGCCTATATATGGTATTTATGGCTTTGTAAGACTGGCCGATGAAATTGTAGATAGCTTCCATGACTATGATAAGCAATTATTATTGCATAAAATAAGAAAAGACACCGAGCAAGCGATTCAACAAAAGATTAGCATCAATCCACTTTTGAATAGCTTTCAAGAAGCCGTAAATACTTATGATATCGAATGGTCGTTGACGGATACCTTTCTGAAAAGTATGGAAATGGACTTGCAAAAAACGGTTTATAACAAAGCAGCCTTTGAGCAATATATTTTGGGTTCGGCGGAGGTAGTGGGACTGATGTGTTTACGCGTTTTTGTAGAGGGCGACCAACAGCTTTATGAAAACTTAAAGCCCTATGCCATGAAGCTGGGTGCAGCGTTTCAAAAAGTTAACTTTTTAAGAGATTTAAAAGCCGACTATCAATTTTTAGGCAGAACCTATTTCCCCGGCGTTAATTTTGAACAATTTTCACAGCAAGACAAAAATCAAATTCAGCAGGAAATTGAAGAGGATTTTGCACAGGCACTTATTGGTATTAAAAAATTACCATCTGGTGCCCGACGAGGGGTATATTTGGCCTATTACTATTACTATAAATTATACCTCCGAATTAAAGCAACACCTCCTGAAAAGGTGATGGACGCAAGAATCCGCATTCCCGACATCAACAAAATTGGCCTCATGCTACGTTCTTTACTCCGCCACCAAATGAATATTTTACAATAAATTGAAATTCAAATAACCTTTTACAAGTTCTTACCGTTAAGAATTGAAGAATTATAAAATCTATTAGCCATAAAAAATGAACGATAACATCATATTAGTAAATGAAGCAGACGAAAAAATTGGTTTAATGCCAAAGTTAGAAGCCCACCAAAAAGGACTACTGCATCGGGCGATTTCTGTTTTTATTTTTAATTCGGAAGGTGAAATGCTTTTACAACAACGCCAGCATCACAAATACCATTCTGGTGGACTATGGACCAATACCTGTTGCAGCCATCCTTTTCCCAATGAGAAGACCCACGATGCCGCAAACCGTCGACTTTTTGAAGAAATGGGTCTGACTGCTCCCTTAGATTTTCTTTTCTCTTTTAAGTACCATGCCGCCTTGGATCATGAACTCATTGAGCATGAATTGGATCATGTTTTTATTGGCATAACGGATGATTTACCAAAACCGAATGCGGATGAAGTAATGGATTATAAATACATGAATACCGCAAGTTTATTGCACGATGTGGCTCACAACCCGAATCACTACACCGAATGGTTTAAAATTTGTTTAGAAAACGTTTTGTCAAAAATGAAATAAAAATGAACCAGATTATCTTACCCGTTATCCTAATTGCCGGTACATTTTTAATTATGGAAAGTGTTGCGTGGACAGCCCACAAATACCTCATGCATGGCTTCTTGTGGAACTTACACAGTGACCACCATCAAAGAAATGATGGTGATTTTTTCGAAAAAAACGACTATTTCTTTATCATATTTGCTATACCGGGCATCCTGTGTTTGTATTTAGGAATTTATGAAGCCGTACCCTACGTGTTGTGGGTTGGCATCGGTATCACCTTGTATGGTTTTACATATTTTTTGGTTCACGATATTTTTATCCATCAACGATTTAAACTATTCAGAAACTCAAACTCAGCCTATTTGGTAGCCATTAGAAGAGCGCACAAAATGCATCATAAACACTTGGGTAAGCATGATGGTCCAAAAATACAACTCCACAAGGAATGGCCTGCTGTATGGACTGCCATTCTAGCTATGCTGGTACCTTTTGTTATTTGGGACTCCTATTTTACCAAAATTGGAGTTTGGGGTTTTAATTCAGAATACCTAACAGGTTATAGTATTTTTGGGTTACCCATCGAAGAAGTACTTTTCTTTGTTTGTATCCCTTATGCCTGTTTGTTTACCTATTATTGTTTCAAAATTTACCTGCCACAGGAGTATACTCTCAAAAATCAAAAAACGATCACCAACACTTTAATCCTCATTTTGCTAATCCTGGAATGGTTATTTGGGAATAGACTTTACCCAGGTACCACCTTCCCTTTGCTGATTATACTGCTGGTAATCTTACAATATGTGGTTAAAGCAAAATGGCTAAGTCTATTCTACTTTTCACACCTATTTTTGATAATACCATTTTTGATAGTAAATGGAATATTAACAGGTACTGGGCTTGAAAAACCCATTGTGTGGTATAATAATAGCGAAATTATGGGTATTAGAATACTTACCATTCCATTGGAAGATCTATTTTATGGAATGCTCATGCTTCTAATTCCCGTTCTACTTTTCGAAAAACTTTCAAAAAAGAATCTTGTCAAACAATAGATTCAAAAGCGGTCACCATGCGTAAGTTTTACCAGTTCGCCAGTTAACCATTTGTTCCTAGCTAAAAACTTTAACGCCAAATTAGTCGCCCGCTCTTTGCCAAATAGGCGCTGGAGGTAATAACCTGCAGTAATTCGCGTTTTAAAGGCATCGTTCCAATCCCTAAAATACCTAGCCTTCAGTTCTTCTACGTCAAAGTTTTGATCGTAATAATCTATAATATACCATGATGGTGATTATGAACATGATAGTTTAGTCTATCTCCTGTTTTAATTTCATTTCCCCAAGCATTATTAAAATAATTTTTTAGAAATGGGTTTTTAGATAAAACCCGTTGCTCCATTTCTGAAATATCCCCACCACTTTTTACCAAATTTTGAGAATCTGTTAAGTAACAAATGCAGTATTTATCTGCTTCTATTTTAGAAACTCCGCAGTATCCTCCTTTAAAATTATGCAGTTGAATGGTGTCTGGAGATAAGTCGGTTTTGATGTGGTATT
>CAXBLH010000190.1:0-9897 GCA_963976315.1 uncultured Dyadobacter sp. | reverse complement strand
CTTTCCGTTGCGAACCAAACCCAACGATTACAACTTCTTCCAATCCGCCCAAGTCTTCTTCCAAAGCAAGTTGTAAAGAGGATTCATTCCCCAAAGTAATTTCTTTACTCAAAAACCCGATGTAGGAAACCACCAGTACATCGCCTTTTTTGGCTTCAATAGTAAATTTTCCATTCACACCAGAGGATGTTCCTTTTTCAGTTCCTTTCACAATAATCGTAGCGCCAGGCAATAGTTGTCCCTTTGCGTCGGTGATAGTACCCGAAATGGTTTCTATGTAAGGAACTGGTTCTAGGTTTTCCGTCCTTTCGTAGGCATTAGGAATTTGAATTCCCGACTGATCCTTCTTAAAAACTGCTACTTGCTTCCCGACTAATTTGTAAGTAAAATCGCTATTTCTGAATGCTTTATTCAAAATAGTAGGAACTGAGGCTTTTTGGAGATCGAGGTTACATAAATCCTTTTTGAGACCGTCGATCAGGTCGTCCTTATAAAAGATTTTGTAATCACTTTCGCTTTGAATATACCGAAAGAGCTGAATGAAATTAGCGTTTTTCAACTTCACATCCATTCTGCCTTTTTGAGAATATCCAGTAGCTTGTACACCTATTACCCCCATAAAAATGAGTAGTATAGTTAACTTCATAATCCGGAATAATTTCTGTGGATAGTTCGGTCTCTGAAGACCATAGTTCTTGTGGTCAAATTTTTTCATAAATTTGAATTGACTTTTGTGAAACATGAGTTAGAATCCCTTAATGCTTGCCGGCATGCGGGGGAACGTGCGGAAGGCGAAGCAACGCCTTCCGTTTTTTTATTCAGAATGTTCAATAGGTATTTAGGCGACATACAATCGCGCACCATACTCAAATGTTATTCTGACCTTATAGTATTATTTTCTTTCTAATAAAAACCTCCTTTCTGTAAATCGTGCATTTAATGAGGTAGTGGCAGCAATTGCTTCAAGCACCTGATCAGCAGTGTCTGCCAAATCCAAAGTCCCAGAAAAAGTCTCGTTCGCAATAAGCGCATCCTTTAAGGAGATTTCAACCTTATAAAATCGAGACAATTTTTTGATAATTTCTGACAATGGTGCACTTCTCAAAACGAGATAACCCTCCTTCCAAGAAACATATTCGTCGACTTGTACTCTAGTACTTTTCAAAACATCCGTGGATTTCTCAAGAGTAACCATAGTCCCTGGCGTAAGTTTTGCCTTTTTATTTTGAAAGATACCTGACTTATTGGTCGATAATTCTACGCTACCACGCACCAATACTGTTTGTGTTTTGGGGTCATCCAGATAAGCGCTTACATCAAATGCGGTTCCAAGTACTTTTATTTTTACGTCATTAGTTAACACAAAAAACGGATTGTTTTCTTGATGAGCCACATCAAAATAGGCTTGCCCTTCTAAAAAAACTTCCCTTGAGTCCGCTGAAAATTGGGTAGGATAAACCAATTTAGAACCAGAGTTTAACCAAATTTTAGTACCATCCAGCAAGGTGATCATAGAACGTTTTCCAAAAGGAACCACCAAAGTATTGTAAGCCACTTCTGCATCGCCTAGCCGCTGACTAACATTTTGAAGGGAATCAATGAGGATAGTACGTCCTTGATCCGAATATTCGATTTTTGAATTTTGGCTTTCTAAATCAACCACCTTATGATCAGCAAGTATCAGTGACGCATGATCCTTGCTGATGGCTGTTTGGCCAGCAACTTGGGCCATTTTTTCAAAAGAGCCTGTTTGGTTAGCCAAATAGTAAGCCCCAGCTACTAAAAGCAGCATTATTGAAGCAGCAGCTAGAAACCAACGTTTGCGATCACTTTGCAAACGTTTTGCTTCTAAGCTATCCATAATACTTCCCCAAAGCTGGTCTTTCTCAGCATGACTCATCTGGCTCTTTTGCACTGACTTCATCAGTGCTATCAACCGAAAAAGGATATTATTCTCTCCGTTCATTCAGTGCTTATAGTATATAATTCACGATGGCTATTGCTGGCAATAAATAGCCATTATATATAAGAGAAGGAAAGGAAGCTTTTATAGACTAAAAGGAAGATAAAATTTTATAATAATCAGAAAAAAAATTACAACTTCCAGGTAATAAGCAAGATAGCACTTATCTCTAGATTGCTTATTAGGACTTTCAAAGCGCGGTAGACAAACGTTCGGCAGCTTGATACCGAAATCTGCATCATTGCGGAAATTTCCTCATAATCCAAATCGTGCGTAAATCTAAGATAAAGTATTTCTCGCTGCCGTTCAGGTAAACGGTTTATTTCTTCCGCCAGAGTAGCAAGTAGGTGTGTTTGCTCTTCATCAAAAATAATTTGCTCTTCAATATTAAAAGAAAACTCAGATATAGACACCACTGTATCGGCAGTAAGGGATTGAAAGCTAAACCGATCTATCTTTTTCTGCTGTGCAATTATCTTGTTTTTTAAAGATTTTAACAAATAAAATACCACATTCACTTCTGGAGCTAATGACCTTCGATAGGTATGTAAATCTATAAATAGATCGTGAATAGCATCCTTTACGCGGTCGGAATCGGAGGTATACTTTATTCCAAAATCATAAAGCCTTTCTGCATGCAGATCATACAATTTTTGGAATGCCGATGGACAACCCGCATTGACAAATTCGTTCCAAACTTTATGATCCAAATGTTCCGCTTTCATTAAAATTAATTATCAGAATTTCCATGTACAACCCTATCGGTATGGCTTATTGCTGCTATTTGGAAAATAAATAAAACCTCCTACAATTCTTCGAGTTAACAAATTATTAAGTTTACTATTCAAACCCAAACAGGTACAAAATGCCATACGGTGTAATTTGAGAAACTAAAACAATATATAAATTTATTTCTACTTACTATTTCTTAAATCTAATTTAAGTACACCAAGAAATAAAAACAGTACAACAATTCTAAAATTTGATGGCAAGATAATTCCTTTACATGAAGAAGCCCCAGTGAAATTTCCGGTCCAAGAAAGTCAATATTTTAACAGGAAGTGGTTCCGCCCAGATTATTTGATTGTACCCCATGGTAAAAACCTGTGGTTGTGTAATACAAATCAGAGCAGTAAAAAATAAAAGCAAGGAAACAAGTCTATCCGTTGCGGTATAGCGAAGTATTACCAAGGAAGACAAAATAAAGGGAAAACCGTAGCCATAGGCACGGTCAATATCATGTACAAACAATCCCGTTGTGAGTAGAATGGCGAAACCAGCAATAAAAACGAATAGTAACCAATTTCTTTTCAGTAAAATTAAAGTCATCATACCCGCCAAAAGTATTAGCCAAGTACCTTCAAAATTACTCCAAATACTACTCCCTATACCCGCTCGATGTGTGATTTTTAACATGACAGGTTCGCCTACTTTCGAATATATATGATTCTGAAAATAATTAAACTTCACATATAGCCTAATTACCCCGTAAACAAACCAAGCATACCAAACATATTGGCTTCTATTTGTAAATAAAGATCTCAGTACGGTCTTAAAATCAAATTGATTGGTTTCAAAACATTTCTGAACAGTCCAAAATATGATCACATAACCACCAGCTATTACCGCACGCTCATCTGTAAAACAACCTACTAAAATGGAAGCGAAAATAATTACTGGATTGGAAGAGATTATAGCAAGTAGTAGAAAAAAATATGCAATTCCGTCACCATAGCCATGAATATCGGAGAAACCCCACGTACCCACAAAAATATTAGAAATGGCCAATACGATGAGGGCGGTTTTGGATTTGGATGCAAAAATTTGAAAGCTAATTCGGCCAATCAAATACAAAAACAAGACTGCCAAAAAGCCTTGAAACAGAACAACTAACCAAATACGATGACCTGCAAGAAAATACAATGCCGGCAATACCCAACGGAACACCATCGCTTCACGCCGAATACCTACGCTATAATCTTTCGGATTTAATAAATCAACTGCTTGGTTATGGATAAAAAGCCAGGCATCTAACTTTACACCATTGGGTTTTAGGTGCTCCACTAGCAAAGTGTAGGATGGGAAGGCTAGGAAAATGGATATAAACACTGCTGTAAATATTAATTTCCATAGCCAATATTTGCCATTCAAATGGTTCTCTAAAAAAGTAAATATATTTCGATAAAAATTTTCCAGTTCCATTTTTGAAATGATAGAATCAGCAACTCTAATACAAAAATAATTTTCTGACTATTTTAGAGCCTGTTTATAGCGAAAAAGGATATTTATTTTTCCATTAACAAGCGCACTGATGGGTTGGTAAGATCGAATACCAAACTTGGGAAAAGTCCTATTAATAGTGTAAGTACTACCAAAGCAAATAGAAGGGTATATTCTGTTTTGGTCAAATCAATTAAAGCCGCTTCAGAACCTCTATACCAAAATGCGCCAAAAAACATTTTTTGATATGTCAAAAGAAAATAACCCGCAGCAAGTACAATTCCAAGTGTTGAAACAGCCGGAATCCATATCGGCATAGTCTCCGCTTGGAATGCGCCCATCAAGGTAAAAACCTCCCCCACAAACCCTGAAAAACCGGGTAGACCTAAGGAAGCAAAAAATGCAATTCCAGTAAACACCGTAAAATAAGGCATTTTGGAAATCAATCCGCGGTAGTTTTCTATCAATCGGTCATGTGTACGATCATACAATACACCTGTTAGTATAAATAACATGGAGGATAATATACCATGACTTATCATTTGATAAATAGCACCATTAAAACCTTCGGCGGTAAAAGCGGCAACCCCTAACAAAACAAAACCCATGTGCGAGACGGAGGAATAAGCAATTAGTTTTTTCAAATCCTTTTGTCCTAACGCATTAAACCCACCATACACAATTGATACCATCCCCAGTATAGCAAGTGGTACCAGACTGTATTGCGCCTCGTATGGAAAAAACCCATCTACAATTCTGATAAAACCATACCCTCCTATTTTCAACAGAATACCGGCCAGCACGACAGATATGGGAGTGGGTGCTTCTACGTGCGCATCGGGGAGCCAAGTATGGAACGGGACCACTGGAAGTTTCACGGCAAACCCAATAAATAAAAACCAAAATGCCAGTAAGCGAATAGGAATATTAAATATATAATTCCCAGAAATAACATTTAGGATAGAACCTGGTAGATAATTACTCGCATCCGCCAAATATTCGAATCGGAAGGTATGTACAATCTGATCGGGTGAAATACTCCCATCAAGTAATAATCTTTGAATCAAAACAACAGTGTCCTGAATATTATTTACTGGCAACCCCATGGTAGCAGCAGTTTCTATTGGATCCATCACCGATAAATAAAGACCAATCATAACGATTAGTATCAGCAAAGAACCCAAAAAAGTATATATAAAAAACTTGAGTGCAGCGTATTCCCGTCGAGGACCTCCCCAAAGGCCGATCAGGAAATACATGGGCAACAGCATAAATTCAAAAAAGAGATAGAATAAGAAAAAATCCTGGGCCAAAAAACAGCCTAGAATACTTGCAGACAATACCAAATACAATGAATAATAAGCTTTTGTCTTACTCACGATATTCCAGGAGCTAACCACCCCAGCCAATAAAACAATAATCCCTAAAATTACGAGTGGAAAGCTGATCCCGTCAATAGCCAAAGCGTAATCAATGGATACAACACCCAATGACCCGATCGGTACGGTAATCCAGTCGGTATTTTCAGCAAACTGTAAACCAGGTTCCGCAACATTATAACCAAGATACAGGAAAACAATGACTGCAAAATCCAATAGTAAAGCTGATAATGCTATCCATTTGAACTGACTGATATAGCTGGACGGTAGTACAGCCACCAACATAGCACCCAGCAATGGGAAGGCGATTAACAGGGTAAGTATATGATCAATCATCAATTACTGAATCAAGTATGATATTTAAATTAAAAATAATAGCCACAAAATAAGCAAAACAACTCCAGATGCCGTTACCAGAAAGTAAGACTGAATTTTCCCATTCTGGAAACCACGGACAAAGTTTCCGGATGTTTGTACGAAAGCAACCATAAGATTTACGGAGCCGTCTACAAAAACTTTATCAACCCAACCCAGTACATGAGCCAAAACAACGGCCAGTTTTCCTACTCCATTTACGACTGCGTCAATTACATACCTTTCCATTTTCCCCAAAACACGATAAATGTATTCAAAGGGTATGATAAAATAGTTCTCCATGGAATAATCCCGTAATCCATTAGGTATAAAATTTAAACTATCGGCTAAAAATAAATGGGTTAAAAACTTACCCGTGGTACCCGCACGGAAAGCTAAAAACAGGGCTAGTAAACTCACCGAAAATGCTACAAAAGGTGCCCAAGCAAGATGGGATACTTCATGCATACCCAAATAACCTAACAGCCAACTATGTGAAGTACTGAATGGATTGAATGAAAACCATCCAAATAATGAGAGTACAGCCAATAGGCTCATAGGAAGCCACATTTTCACAGACGATTCGTGTGGTTGAACAAAACTAGTATCGAACCTGCTCGCTCCAAAAAATACCAGCCATACTTGGCGCAACATATAAAATGCAGTAAGACCGGCCGATATAATAATTATTACTGGAAATAAATACCCCCATAAGCCCCAGTTAGATGCCTGTACAAACCCTTCGGTAATTATACCATCTTTGGATAAAAAGCCAGAAAATAAAGGCAGACCAGCCAAGGAAGCGGCACAAACCACATAGCAAAGGAAAGTGATGGGCATTTTCTTTCTTAACCCGCCCATATTACGCATATCCTGAGGATCAAAAGGTATATCACCATGAGGATGTAACGCATGAATAACTGAACCGGCACTTAAAAATAAGCCTGCCTTGAAAAACGCATGGGTAATTAGGTGAAATACGGCCATTTGCCAGCTGCCCATCCCCACAGCCGTCACCATTAACCCCAGCTGCGACATGGTAGAATAAGCCAGCACGCGCTTGATATCCCAGGCGCTCATCGCTTTTACTGCCCCTATTACCATGGTGATAGTACCTATAACGGCAATAAATAATTGTGCATCAGGTGTAAGTAGATTAACAATACGAGCTAAAAGAAAGATTCCAGCGGCTACCATCGTTGCCGCATGGATCAGCGCAGAAACGGGTGTAGGCCCTTCCATGGCATCTGGCAACCACCCTGAAAGTGGGAACTGAGCTGATTTTCCCATACAACCGCCGAAAAGACAAATCCCAATAAAGGTCATCATTCCCGGGTTTATGGCTGCCACGGCATAAGAGAAGGACTCTAAGTCGCTGGTTCCTGTATAGTAATACAATAATAAAATTCCAGTTAAAAAGGCAGCATCACCCATGCGATTGAGTACAAAAGCCTTTTGAGCAGCCCAAACTGGACGCGCTTTTTTGTACCAAAAGCCTATAAGTAGGTAGGATGATAAACCAACCAATTCCCAAAAAATGTACATCACCAGAAGGTTTCCAGAGAGTACAATTCCAAACATGGAGAATAGGAAAAGCTGTATAAAGGCAAAATACCGATTAAGGTTCGGATCTGTTTTAAGGTAAGATGCAGAATAAATTTGAACTAAAAGAGCTACAAAGTGAACTACTATTAGCATCAAATAAGTAAGATAGTCTATCCGAAAGTTGAGCTGTATGGCTCGCTCACCGATGCGAAACCAATTTATATCAAAAACTTGAACAGAAGAAGGGTCGATATAGGCAATACTCCCAAAAAGACCCATGGCAGTGACTATCGAACCAATTAGTGCAGACCATTTATTTATTTTTTTTCCTGCCAACCATAAAATCAAAAATGCCAAAAGCGGCAGCGATAGCAGGGCATTTACAGGAAAAAAATCGTGTGCATTAGGCATAAAATGGTAGAAATCGATTCATTCCGCAAATATCTTGAATAAAAGCTCGAATTCAAACTAAGCTAGATGTCTTTCTCGAAATCCGTTACCTCAGCACCTTCTTCTAATACTTTCAGTAAGTCCTTTATATCGTAGGTGGCTCGATTATACGTATTGCCTAGAATGACGATGACAGCCTCAGAATCCGGGCAAACCCAGAACATGGTATTGTAACCTTTCCACCAACCACCGTGGTAAATGAACCTCGCAGTATTATCCGGATTAGTATGCATTCTAAAGCCATAGCCATAGTTTCTGATACCACGTTTTTCAAAACTTCTTGGCTTAAAAGCCTCTTCCAGTAGCGTCGTATTTATAATTAAGCCCTGCTGAAGTCCAGTATAAAAACGATAGATATCCTCGGTTGTTGAATACAATCCTTTATCTCCAACTACGTCGTCATAATAATCCTTGGCGATTACCCTGCCATACTGATGCCCAACGGTTCGGCCCTCGGAGGCGACTCGGGTAGTATCCGTAATCAAATACGTATCTTTCATACCCAGGGGAGCAAATATTTCTTTACTTAAAACGGTTCCAAAGGGTTTTCCAGTTACCTTTTCTACTATGGCCGCCAGCACGCAATAATTGGTATTACAGTAAACAAAGGAACGATCGGGATAATTATAGCGCTGTGGGGTGGGTTTTACTTTGGCGTACCAATTCATAATATCCATATTTGACGGATACTTTTTCCCATGCCTCACACTATCTGGAAAGGAGTAGATATAGTTGGGTAGGCCGCTTCGGTGACTCAACAACAAATTCACTTTTACACCATGGTAAGGAAAGTCAGGAAAAAACCTTTGTACACTATCCTCCAAACTAATCTTTCCATCTTGTATTAATTTCAAAACCGCCACCGCAGTAAATGGTTTTGAAAGCGAGGCCAATTGGAAACGAGAAAATTGATCTAAGGAATCCTTTTCACGAAGATGCGCATATCCAAATGACTTTTGGTACAATACCTCCCCTTTTTGTACTACTAAAACATTCCCATTAAAACCTCCCCGACGTTTCCTTTCGAAGATGTCCGAAATTTTTTTGATTTTTAATATCGTATTTGAATCAAGATTTCTAGATTTTGTCGGTTTTAACCCAAACGAAGTTTCTTCGGATTTTAATAAATGCGAATCATGGTTTTCGTTTTTTCTGATTAAACCCCAGCAAATTAGAAGGATAATTAAAACGGCGGAAACTCCCCACCACATTTTCGGCTGCACGTTTTTTAACATAGGCTTGATAGGCCATTTATGGTTTTTCAATCTTCAAAACTAATTATATATCACTATAAGCGGAAGGTTTAATATATTTTTACACCATATTAACCTCTAACTCCATGATTATCTTTTAATAATGACAATTACCCGGATTTTATTATATTCCTGTACCAATTAGCTACATTTTCTACTTGTTCAGGTAATATTAATAGCAATAAAAATAGCACCAACTCATTCTTACAGAAGAGGTTGGTGCTATTTTTATTTGTATTATCAACTAATATTTTGGAATTAAATCCCTGTAAATGTGCCGATACTGGCAAAAATAGATACGTCGTACGTTTTTTTTAGAATTCTGCACTTTTTGGATAGCGAGGAAAAGGAATCACATCGCGAATATTAGACATGCCCGTTACAAACAGAACCAAACGCTCAAAGCCAAGCCCAAAGCCTGAATGCGGTGCAGTACCAAACTGACGTGTTTCCAAATACCACCATAAGTTTTCCGGATCGATGCCCACTTCTTTAACGCGTTCCAAAAGTTTGTCATAATTCTCTTCTCGTTGGCTACCGCCAATGATCTCACCGATACCCGGAAACAATACATCCATGGCACGAACGGTTTTACCATCTTCGTCCAACTTCATGTAAAACGACTTAATTTCCCGAGGGTAATTGGTCAAAATTACTGGTTTCTTGAAATGTTTCTCTACCAAATAACGCTCATGCTCACTCGAAAGGTCGATTCCCCATCCAACAGGATATT
>CAXBLH010000189.1:0-9898 GCA_963976315.1 uncultured Dyadobacter sp. | reverse complement strand
TGACTGATTCTGTACTTATGGCTTCCCATATTATCGTGGCACTACAACAAATTATAAGTAGAAATAGAAATCCTGCGAATCCTTCCGTATTGTCTTTTGGGCGCTTTATAGCGGATGGTGTCACCAACGTTATTCCTGGTGAAGTTACTATTCAGGGCACCTGGCGCTGTATGGACGAAGAATGGCGGGAAGACGGACTGAAAAGAATGCGTAAAATGGCAGAGTCTATCGCCGAAGGAATGGGTGGATCCTGCGAGTTTGAAGTGGTAAAAGGCTATCCTTTCCTAAAAAACCACCCAGAATTAACTAGACGCGTTCGTACAGCAGCCACACAATATATGGGCCCTGAAAACATTGTCAACCTTGATTTATGGATGGCAGGGGAAGATTTTGCCTTCTACTCACAGGTGGTAGATTCTTGTTTTTATCGTTTAGGAACCAGGAACGAAGCCAAAGGTATTGTCTCTGGAGTTCATACTCCTACCTTTGATATCGATGAATCGGCTCTCGAAATTTCAACCGGACTCATGAGCTGGCTGGCTGTTAGTGAGCTGAACTCTTAGGAATATATCGTTTAAAGTAACTACTGATTTTAAGGGCTATTACTCCGAGAATAGCCTCTTTAAATATCCCTGCCGACATTTTGGAAGCTCCTAGGGTTCTATCAGTAAAAATAATGGGAACCTCTTTGATTTTGAAACCATACTTCCACGAGTTAAACTTCATTTCAATCTGGAACGCATATCCGATAAAGCGAATTTTATCCAGCTCAATGGTTTTCAGAACCTTGCTGGTGTAACAAATAAATCCAGCGGTGGGGTCCATTATGGGCATACCCATCACGGTACGGACATAATACCCGGCAAAGTAAGACATCAATACCCTTTGAATTGGCCAGTTTACTACGTTTACGCCGGTAATATACCGTGATCCAATCGCAATATCATTGCCTTCCATGGCACACGCTTTATACAAATTAATCAGGTCTTCGGGTGGATGCGAAAAATCAGCATCCATTTCGAAGATATATTCATAGTTTCTCTCGAGCGCCCATTTAAATCCATGGATATAGGCGGTTCCCAAACCCAGCTTTCCTTTTCTTTCTACCAAAAAAAGCCTATCGGTATATTCCGACATCAATTGCTTTACAACAGCAGCGGTACCATCCGGTGAGCCATCATCAATAATTAACAAATGAAACGGGTGAGGAAGACTTAAAACCTTCAGAATAATAGCTTCAATATTTTCAATTTCGTTATAAGTAGGAATTATAACAATACTTTGGCTCATGATATGTTGCGATTGTGGTATAATGCTGATGGAAAATATATTTACTTCAACTGAATGTTTTTACTTTTTTCTCTTTTCTCAAGTTTCTCATTTACTTTCGAATAGACCGACTTCATAAATTTGGGATGGGTAACATAAAAATCATAACTCGTTTGATAGCTTAGGCTATCGACCTTGTGCTTTTTCCAGATATCCGCTTTCACTTTGTTAAAAACCATAATAGACGAATCTATAGATTTTAGCTGCAGCTTAGTAGTCCTCGCCTCAGCAATATGGATCTCAGTCAAAATAGCAGCCATTTTTTCTTCTGGTATAGTACCATCAGGAATTTTCTCCACTTTACTACAGGCGGAGAAACTCCCAATTAACAATAATAAAATTGCTAATATCCTCGATAAATTCCCTTGTGGCCAGTTACAAACTTTCAAAATCCTTACCTTTGTTTATGTCCAATTTTTTACAAAGTTGGTGATTTTTTCCAAAAACTTATGTTTGAACAATTTTTAGGTAAGTTACGAAAATTCGAAATCCGAATGAGGAAGGCTGTTACCAGTGAACGGCATGGGAATTTTCATTCTGTATTTAAAGGTTCAGGACTTGAATTCGATGATTTAAGACTTTATCAATATGGCGATGATGTTCGCACCATCGACTGGAACACTTCTGCCAAGGGACACGGTACTTTCATAAAAATTTTTAAAGAAGACAAAGAGCAAACGGCCTTTTTCATGCTTGACGTGAGCGCATCTCAGAAAGTGGGAGAAGCGGGTATGTTAAAAATTGATATTGCTAAAGAAATTTGTGGGGTACTGATCTTATCCGCACTTAAAGAAGCAACCAGAGTGGGTTTATTGTGTTTTTCGGATAGAAATGAACGCTATATCCGTCCTTCCGACGGCCTAAAACACGGTTACCGCGTTTTATCCGAATTGTATAAATCGGTACCTACTTCGCTACAAACAAATATTACTGAGGCCATTTATATCACTTTAAATGTGCTCAAGCGCAGAAGTCTTATTTTTTTAATCTCCGACTTTATAGATGAAAATTACCAGCAGAACCTGAAGGCTTTGGCTTTAAAACACGACCTTATCGTGATCCATCTATACGACGAACGTGAAATCAGCTTACCCAACTTAGGAATTATTCCCCTTTTTGATGAGGAAAGTCAAAAAACCGTTTGGATTAATACCTCCTCCAAATATTATCGAGATGACCGTGTAGCACGATTTAAAAGGAGAAGTTCAGAATTAAAAGTACTTTGCCACCAAAACCGAGCCGATTATATATCCATTAATACTCAAGAAGATTTTATTCCAGCACTTCTTCACATGTTCAAAGTTAGAAAATATACAAAAGGTGCGTCGTGAAGTTTTTGAAGGTTTGCAATATATGAGAAATGGCGTAAAAAATTTAATAGATTCCTCTATGCGGTTAGCCAAGGCAATAATCCTTAGCAGGTTTAAGTTTTGGGTAGGGCTGGTATTAATTGTATGCGCAAACGCCGAGGCACAAAACTCCAAACCAGCGGGTATTTTCATTACAGATAGTGCCGATATTGGCAAGCCGATTTATTTCTCACTCAGTGTAAGGCATAAGCCTACCACCGAAATATTTTTTCCTGATTCTCTTGGAGATTATTCTCCATTTGAATTTGTAGAAAAGCGAATTTTTACTTCCAGAACAACGAACAATATCACCTTAGACAGCGCCGTATATAAACTGGTGAGTTTTAGTATTGAGCCATTTCAGTATCTCAAATTACCCGTTTACATTTTCAATAAAAAGGACTGTACAGCATATTTTAGTTTGAATGATACCCTTTTTCTAAAATCTGAAAACCTTCAAATTCAAAAAAATCAAAAGAAGTTTATCCCATCCACGCAACTCGTCGCTCTGGATGACGAATTTAACGTTTCGGTACTTTTAGCAATTTTAGCGATGCTCATAAGCTTAAGTACTGCTATATATTGGATTTTTGGAGAAGATATTTACAAGCAATGGCAATTACTAAAGTTGCAACGACGCCATATAGAGTACCTGCGATCTTTTAATCGATTATTACGAAACTCACGAGAGAAAGGGAGTATAAAAGATGCAGAGAAGGCCATTATAATCTGGAAAAACTATTTGGAAAAACTAGAAAAAAGACCATTTGCTACCTTTACCACCCGAGAAATTATCGACAGCATGCCCGACCCTGAACTGGCAGAAGCCCTGAAAAACCTGGATGGTATGATCTATGGCCAAGTAAAATCCAATAAAATGCATGGTTTTTTGGAAGTCTTAAAACAGGGCGGAACCAGAATGTATAAAAATAGACGCAAACAAATATTAGAGCGGCAAAAATCGTAATTATGGAAGATTGGTATTCATTAAAATGGTTTGGTATAAGCGTTTTTGGTAACTACCAATGGGTTTATCCTGCTTTTTTATATGCAATCCCTGCTATTCCCCTCGTTTTTTGGTTGAGAAATGCGATACATCGCAAAAGGAAGCAGCGGCTTATTATGTCCCACAACACCACCGGTGGCCCATGGGATTGGGTAGTTGCACTTCGGTTTGTACAACCAATAACCGCAGGATTAGGGATTAGCTTGGTATTAGTTGCACTCGCACGGCCACAGGTGGTGAATATAAAAGAAGACCGCTATTCCGAAGGAATTGACATCATGCTACTGATGGATATTTCAGATTCTATGTTAGAAAGGGATTTGAGTCCAAATCGTTTGGTATCAGCCAAAAAGGTTGCTGCAGACTTTATTAAAGGTCGTTTACAAGACAGAATAGGGATTGTCATCTTTGCCGGAGAAGCCGTGTCCCTTTGCCCCTTAACTACCGACTATGAGCTACTCTATAGCTTTCTTGAAGAAATCCAGCCCAATATGATACCAGTCCCCGGTACGGCCATCGGAAGCGCTATTGCAGTAGCTGTAAACAGGATGCGTAACACCAAAGGAGAAAGCAAGGTAGCCATTTTAATTAGCGATGGGGATAATACCTCCGGCAACCTTGGACCCACCACCGCGGCTCAGCTGGCAAAAGTTTATGGCATAAAGCTATATACCATTTCTATTGGCTTACCCAAAAAAGTAAGAAATACCGACTCCACCACCACAAGGACCGCAATGGTAGATGAAAGCGAATTACAAAATATTGCTGCCGTAGGAGGTGGTCAGTTTTTTAGAGCCAACAATAATGCTTCACTTAAAGGGGTTTTTAATCAAATTGATCAAATCGAAAAAATTAAATCCAAAGATGTGGTTTCCAGAGATGTAGAAGATTTTTATCGAGTATACCTCAACTGGGCCATTGTGATGCTGCTTGTTGCTCTTGGTACAAAATCTACCTTTATGGCAAATATTTTAGAAGATTAAAAAGATTTATCCTAGTACAATATGTTAAAGCCCTATTATAATGAACTCGCTATTGAAGCCGGACTGGACGAAGTTGGAAGAGGCTGTTTGGCTGGCCCAGTAGTGGCCGCAGCGGTCATACTACCAAAGCACTACAGCCATCCTTTACTAAATGACAGTAAGCAGCTTAACAAGGCGCTACGTATCGAAATTGAAAAGGATATATTAGCTCATGCAATTGCATGGGCCATTGCAGAAGTGGACAACCATCAAATCGACAAGATAAATATTTTAAAGGCCAGCTTTTTAGCCATGCATAAGGCCGTAGAGCAACTGGTAGTGTTACCGGAGCATTTGTTAGTGGACGGAAACAGGTTTGTCCCTTTTCCCATGATACCCCATACTTGTATTATCAAAGGTGATACCAAATACATGTCCATAGCGGCTGCTTCCATATTGGCAAAAAACCATCGTGACAGTTTAATGGAGGCTCTTTCTCACGAATTCCCGGGATACGGCTGGGATAAAAATGTGGGGTATCCAACCCTTGAACACCGTAAAGCCATTGGATTGCTGGGATCCACCAAACACCATCGCATGAGCTTTAAACTATTATAAAGCTACATACCCTAAACTTCCTATTTCACTTTTGGCTTTTTGTAAACTGGAACTGTGCTACAGGGTTCTCCAAACATTAAACTTTGAACTACAGGCATCAATTTCAAACTGATTTCCATATAGGCTGAAATGGGAACGTTTAATTTACTACAACCCTTTACAACTACCCGCTTATCTCGGTAATCTTCAGGATTAACGGCCTGTAAAACATGGGTAAACAACTTTTCTTCGAGCGTGTCAAGGGATCCAAATACGATTGTTTGGGCAAATGGCTCCAACTTAGTAGCTAATAGCATATAAGCCCACGTGGGGACGATGGCATCTTCGGTACAGGTGATAGCCACATGCTTGCCTGCATATTGGGACCAATCATTGGTTTTCAAAAAATCCCTAAAATCCTTTTCACGCAGAATAAGTCCTTGATATAAATTATCCTTGATATCATAAATTACTCTTTCTCCTTGAGCATAATACTCTTCCAAATCCAGAGACATTATACCACTGTTGGCTACCCTATTAATAATTACTTCGTTTTCCATAAGTTCAAGCTTTGGATTTCATAACAATTACTATGTATAAAATGTTTACCCATTTGCGATTTAATGCCTAACCAAGAAGGCTCTTTTTCTTAGTAGGTGGAGACATGAAATCCTTTAAGTAATAGGGCTCGAAAGAAATAATCTCTTCAAACTGTTGATTTTTAAACGATTCGCCGGCCAAAAGCCCAATGGTCCTGGCAGAAGGCCGTATCTCATCGGATAAGAATAAGGCGTTGGATTGAGCCTCCACAAAGGTTTTAAATTTTGAAGAACCATCCCCAAAAAACACTACTGGGTGCTCTTCTAATAGCTCTGAGAATGAATTAGAATCTAAAATCAATGCATTGGTGGGCAATATAGTATCCCCCTCAAAATTATACACTGCAGTATATACCTCCATCCTTCGCGCGTCAATCATCGGGCAAAAGTAAGTGCGGCTATCGAAGAAACGCTTTACTTGTAATGACATAGCCTCCAAGGTATTGATACCTATTAATGGCTTCTCCAATGCATAACATAACCCTTTTGCCGTCGAAACCGCTACTCGTAGCCCAGTGTAGGACCCAGGCCCCTTGGCCACTGCAACGGCATCTAAATCTGTAAGTACAAAACCAGCATTAGTAGTTACCTGCTCCACTAATACTGTTAGCATTGCTGAAGAGGACCTATCCGTATAAAGTTCACTAGATGCCAACAAAATATTATTCTGATGTATGGCAACGGAGCAGCCTCGTGTAGAGGAATCGATACTAAGAATGAGCATATTTAAGTATTTCTCAAGAATCCTCCAATAGGACTCTTTGAAAATCAATTATTTATTAGCCTTTAAGATTTCGTGGTATTTGATAGGGTTCTTAAACAATTCCAAGGCTTCCTTTACTTCTACATCACTTTCAAAAGAAGCTTCCCGCATTCCTTTTTCTAGGTAGTAATGTTTTATAATTTCTTCTTCCAGAATCTTTTTAATCTCTGGTTTGAAGAGCACCAAATCATTGGCCTTATTATGGGTAAGCTTGGATTTTAATGCCTTCAACTGGCTGTCAATATTATCAATGGATTTTTCTTTGCGTGCCGATGCTTCCAAATTACTAAGATCCCGCTCTACCTGAGTGGTGTAATCATATTCCTTTTCATCGAGCCACTTCACAAAAGTATTGTATTCACTGTCTGTCAAATGAAAATCCTTGGCTGCGGGTATAGTAGTATGTTCGAAATGGTATTTCAAAGCATAATCAAAAAACAGCCGATTCCGTCCCAATGCAATGGCCAACGGAGAATAGGTTTCCTTTTCGGTGATGATATCTGGCAAAATCCCACCGCCATCATATACGATTCGCCCATTTTTGGTTTTAAAACTAGTCATAAGCGAGTCAGGAATTTTACCAATACTCCCGTCTTCGTTTCTATGGCTGTAGTCAATTGCCTGGATACACCTTCCACTGGGTATATAGTACTTGGCAGTCGTGATTTTCATTTTTGTATTATACGACAAATCGCGTGTGGTTTGGACAAGACCCTTTCCATAAGTTCTTTGTCCAATTAATGCGCCCCTGTCATAATCTTGCATGACTCCAGATACAATTTCAGCAGCAGACGCACTGCGATTATTGGTAAGGATCACCATCGGAATTTCTGTATCAATGGCTGGATTATAGGCCGTATAAGTTTTATTCCACTCACTTACTTTGCCTTTGGTAGACACTATTTCCTCGCCTTTTGGTACAAAAATATTCGATATTTCAATAGCCATATTTAAAAGCCCTCCAGGGTTGTCACGCAGATCAAGAATAAGCGATTTCATGCCTTGTGCTTTCAGTTCTTGAAAAGCATTGCGAACCTCCCTAGAAGCAGTCGCTGTAAAATCTTTTAAATCGATATAACCAACTTCTTTATTGACCATGCCATAATAGGGGACGTTCGTCACTTTAACGATATCCCGATTCAGAGAAATAGCAATGGGCTTATCATGTCCATACCGCTTAATAGTAAGCTTAACACTTGTTTGAGTTTGCCCTTTCAGCAACGTACCGATGTCAAAATCTTCTCTATTAGTAATATCTACGTCATTAATTTTCATGATTTCATCCCCCAATACTAACCCTGCCTTTTGGGCCGGCGTATCTTGGTATACCATCATTACAATGTGTTTGCCATCATCGGTTATTACCATCGCACCAATACCATTGTACTTGCCAGTGGTCATCGTCAAATAATCCTCAATATCATCCTCCGCATAATAAACGGTATAGGGATCCAATGTACGAAGCATATTGTCGATACTGGATTTAATCAATTTATTTGGATTGATTTCATCTACATAATAGGAGTTTAGCTCTTTAAATAAAGTAGCATAAATATCCAAATTCTTAGCGATTTCAAATAAACGCTCATCTTGTCGAAATGATACAAAGGCTAGCCCTACCAATACCGGAATGGAAATCCATACCGTTCGGATATATTTTTTCATGATTATTCAGGAAATTTTGAGTCGATACTAATGGTTATTGTCCGATTCACCCATACGGGGTAAAATCTTACGAATCGCTTTATCGATAACGCTAAAAGCACTCGTTTCTTTTGCAAGATACAAAAAAGCGATATAAGCCGGTCGCTCGACGGCATCATTGGAATATAATAATTCCTTGTTGAGCCTATAACTTTCCTTGCAGCGTCGCCGAATTAGGTTTCGATCAACGGCTTTTTTGAATTGTTTCTTGGAAACGGAAAATAAAACCTGGGTGGGCTGGGGTACGGTGGTGGAGTCGTAGATATAAAGTACCCTAAAAGGAAAGAGGTAGAACGTGTGCACTTCCGAACTACCTCTTTTGAATAGCCTCTCAATGATCTTGGGGCTACATAAACGTTCACTTTTGCTAAAAGTTTGTTTCAAGTTGTTAATGATAAAGTCAGATTTCAATTTAAAAACAAGTCCGACTTTGAAAGGCTAGCTTTCGACCAATCTTCAACCATCAAACTTAGCTTATTGCTTATGACGTTTCTCGTCTGATACTGTTAGTTTCCAACGTCCTTTTTTGCGACGGCTTGTAACCACTTTACGTCCGTTTGCTGTAGACATTCTATCACGGAAACCGTGCTTATTTCTCCTCTTGCGATTTGAAGGTTGAAATGTACGTTTCATCTGTATATCAATTTATTGCGCTATAAAATCTTCTTTTCTCCGAATTTGAGCTTGCAAAGGTAAAAAAGAATATGGATAAGTCAAATAATGACCAAAAAAAACTGATAAATAGGAGGTTATTGTTCCTTTTTTGGGTGAATTTGAGGTTAATCTCATTACCATCTCCTCTTTATTTTATTCAAATTACAGTGCAATTACCACAAATTCTACCCGTCTGTTCTTACTATGCTCCTCGGCTGAATTATTTTTGGCGATAGGTCTTGTCGAGCCAAAGCCCTTTGCCTCAATGCGTTTCTCGTCAATACCTTGCGCTACTAAATAATTTTTAACGGACTCCGCTCTTTTTCTGGATAATTCCAGATTTTGATCAAAATCTCCTACATTATCGGTATGTCCTTCAATCCGAATGCTCATATTGGGATTGCTTGTCATAAATTTCACTAGTTTATTAAGCTCCCCATGAGATTCTTTTAAAAGATCAAACTTGGACGTTTCAAAATAAATATTAGGCAGCCCAATAGTTTCCCCCAATTTTAAGGGTTTGAGGAATATTTCTTTGCTGAAGGAATTATTATTTACGGAATCAGCAGGAATCAGCTCCACGGACTCGCTGAAATATCCATTTGCATGAATATTAAAAGTGTAGGTTTTCGCAAGGTCTATTGCCACTCGAAATTGCCCTGCGGTAGAGGCAATGCTTAAAGAATCCTCGTTTTCGCTATAAGTAATATTGGAAGAAATAGACTCTTTTGTTTGAGCATCAACCACTTTCATGGACAATTGCCCAAATTTATTTTCTGCTGCAGCTTTCTTTTCAGGCTCAGGGTCGGATATGATCACCGGGGCTTCCTGTTTTTTTGCAACCGGTTTTTCATCTGGCTTCACGTTATTTTTAGGGTTATTGATATGAATCCCGTAAAAATTCCAAGTTCTCTCACTTTTGGAAACTGCACGTC
>CAXBLH010000188.1:0-9904 GCA_963976315.1 uncultured Dyadobacter sp. | reverse complement strand
TGCTACTGATTACGAAGAATTGTATCAGGACTTTGAAACTGCCATCAATAGCCTGCCTATCAGCCGAAGAAAAATATACCTTTTATATCAGATCGAAGGATTTTCTATGAAAGAAATTGCTACCAAACTAAGTATTTCTCCCAAAACAGTGGATGTACAGCTGTACAGAGCCAGAAAAACAATCCGCGAAATTATCAAAAACAAGTGGTTCAGTTACTTACTACTGTTTTTGATGCACTAATTAGAATTAACCTATAAATCAATACAACTTAGTTAAACATTTTCAAAATGGACTCTCAGGTAACCAAAGAGCTAATTTTTGACCATTTTCGAGGAGACGCCACTGTCCAGCAACGAATTCTCATTAATAAATGGCTAGAAACTCCCCAAAATGAAGAGGTGTTTTATAAATACCTTTTGGACTGGGAACTGGCTAAACCACAATATGAGGTTGATACCCCCAACGCTATTGAAAAATACCGATCACTCACCCATACAGTTAATCAAGAAATCATACCATCAACCCTCACGCCATCCAAAAGAAATTGGCTAAGAAGTTTGCTTGGAGCTGCTGCTTGTATCGCCTTCACCGTTTGCTTAGGTTGGTTTTTTAAGGAGGATTTACAATACGCTACACTAGCAACGAACCCAGGTGAAGTAAGATCCTTTACCCTATCGGATGGCACCGTGGTGACACTGAATGCAAATTCTAATTTAAGATACGACCGTTGGAACTTTAACCGCTCGGACCGCAAAGTCATTCTACATGGCGAGGCCGAGTTTAATGTTACCCACAAAAAAGACAATCAGGAATTTATGGTCAAAACCGGCAACCGTTTTAATATAGTGGTGCTAGGAACCGTATTTTCGGTCTATAACCGTAACAAAAAAATGCAGGTTACGCTGAACAAAGGGAGTGTAAGGATAGAACAGAACTCAGGAGCTCAGCAACGTAACTGGATCATGACACCGGGCGAGGTGGTTACCGTGGAAAAGACTGGAACTGTGGATCAGAAAAAGATTGATAACCCTAAAAAATACGCTCCATGGAAAGACTCCCGATTTGAATTCGATAAGTCCTCCTTAAAAGATATAGCCCAGATCCTCAAAGACAACTATGACCTGAAAGTGGTGATAGAAAATGAAACCCTTTCAGAAATGACAATTTCAGGTTCCTTTAAAGCACAGGATGCTTCGGAACTTTTAAACTCTATTTCTCAACTTCTTGAAATACAATACAAATTACATGATAACACAGTCCATTTTTACAATTAAACTAATCTCGAATCAACTATAAAATGATGTACCTATGAAAATACTAATTACTATCTTCTCTTTGTTGGTGCTAGGCTTTATACCGCCAACAGCCGCGCAAACCCTCGCATATCAGCAAACACGATTGCCGCATAATACAGCTGACAACAAAAAAATGCAGCTCACTGATATACTTGCCAAATTTAAGCAGGTCTATAAAGCAGATATCCTTTATGCTGACAAAACGGTTAAAAACCAGGCGATTCTCAGTTCAGATATCAATTGGAACGAAACATTGGAACAAAACCTCAACCGGATTTTGCCTACGATGGGACTTCAGTTTCAAAAACAAAAAAGTGGCTCTTATTTAATCGTAAGTAATTCCAAAAAATCCGCTAAACTGGATGCTGGAAACTTAGATGCTCCTTTTATAGCCTCCACAGAGCATGCTCCACTCTCTCAAAATCAAAGTGTTGCAGTTGCAGTGGTTGACAAAAAAGTAACTGGGACTGTTCAGGATGACAAGAATCTGGGGTTACCTGGCGTAAGTGTCGTATTAAAAAATTCACAACGTGGTACCGTAACTGACGTTAATGGAAAATTTGAGCTGGATGTGGACAATGATAACTCCATTTTGGTATTCAGTTTCGTTGGATATGTAAAACAAGAAATTACGGTAGGCAACCAAACCAATTTTTCAATTAACCTTAAAACAGATGAAAGTGCTTTGGAAGAAGTAGTGGTGATTGGATATGGCTCTGTTGAAAAAAATGACCTTACCGGTGCTGTTGGTTCTATCCAATCAAAAGACATTGTACGTGCAAATCCAGTCCAGGCAGCAAAAGCTCTTCAAGGACAAATCGCGGGAGTGAATGTTCAAAAAACAAGTAACAAACCAGGTGCTGGATACAGCATTGATATTCGAGGTGAAAGCAGCATCAACTCCACCAACGAACCTTTGGTAGTAATTGATGGGGTAATGGGAGCAAACCTAAACAACCTAAATCCGAGTGATATTCAATCCATGGATGTATTAAAGGATGCATCTTCCACCGCTATATACGGTTCAAGAGGTGCAAATGGGGTGATTATTATTACAACTAAAAAAGGGGTTTCGGGCAAACCGCGTGTAAGCTATGATGCCTACGTAGGTCAAAAAAGACCAGACCATTTACCACAACTGATGTCCGCTCAAGATTTTTACAAGGCCTATCATGACGACAGGTTGATGGACGGTGGAACTGCTGAAAAGTTTACTTCCACCGAACTTGCGAATGTGGAAAATGGACGTTCTGCCGACTGGATTGGGGCACTAACCCAGCCTACCTTACAAACCAGCCACTCTATTTCTGTTTCTGGTGGTAGTGACAAAACGACTTACCATTTCTCTGGTGGATATATGAATGAAGGAGGTAGCGTTAAAAAGACTGGCTTTAAAAGATACAGCATTAAAGGCGGGCTGGATAGCAAACTTTCGGAAAAAGTAAAAGTTGGTTTTACCTCTTACTATACTTACAACTTATTCGAAACAGGCTCTAACGAGGCTATTCGCTCTGCATACCGTGCACGCCCAACGGGAAGTGCCTACTACAATGACTTAGTAAACCCTGCTGAAAGTAGTGATATTGACTACAAAGGATATGCGGTTTGGATGGGTATCAATGACAAACAGGTACTTAGCCCACTGGTGGAAGGCGAAAAAGACAATTTCCAGCATGAAACTCGTGGTGCCTCTATCCTGGCGAATGCTTATGCGGAATTTGAACCTATCAAAGGCTTGACTTTCAGATCTTCGATTTCAGTAGCTAATAACAATGACCGTGAAGGTGATTTTAGAGGTACTTTTACCAAATCACAAAAATCAACGGAAAAACCAAGAGCCCAATACGATACTAGAAATGAAAGTAGCTACACCTGGGATAATATCCTGAACTATAACTTACATTCTGGAGCGCACAATTTAACCATTACAGGTGTTCAAAGTGCATTTAAATACCGCTACGAAACTTCTAATATAGGTGTAAATAACCTTCCCTTCTCTTCTGGATGGTATAATTTAGGAACAGCTGCTAACATCACAGGAATTGGTAGTAGCCTGGTAGAAAGATCTCTTCTTTCTTATATGGGGCGTATTAATTATGGATTTAGAGACAAATATTTATTAACCGTAACTGGACGATCTGATGGAGCTTCTCAGCTTGCAAAGGGTAATAAATGGGCATTTTTCCCATCCGCTGCCTTGGCGTGGAGAGCTGGCGACGAGGATTTCATCCGTGACCTTAACATATTCTCTGATTTGAAATTCAGATTAAGCTATGGGGTTGTTGGAAATGCAACCGTTGCTCCCTACTCCACTCAGGCTAATATCACCAAAACTGATTATGACTTCGGTGGAACCCCTGCTTATGGATTTGCACCAAGTAGCTTGGCAAATAAAGATTTGCAATGGGAAAAAAGTAAGGAAATCAACTTTGGTATCAACATGGGCTTTTTTAGAAACCGTGTGAATGCGGCTATCGAGCTATATAACCGTAAAACGGTTGATTTGATTTTGGCTCAAAAAATCCCTACTTCTACTGGTTTTGACCAAGTAACTTCCAATGTTGGTGAAATCGAAAACAAGGGTATTGAGATCAATTTGAATACTGTTAACATTGATGCCAAAGGATTTAAATGGAGTACTAACTTCAACTTCTCGGCCAACCATAATGAGATTCTTGAATTGTATGGCGGGAATATAACCCAAGACATTGGCAACAGACTTTTCGTAGGCCAATCATTGAAAGTAAACTACGACTACAAATTTGATGGAATTTGGCAAACCAATCAAGCGGATCAAGCCACAGTATATGGCCAAAAGCCTGGTTCTGTTCGTGTGGTGGACCAAAACGGAGACGGCAAAATCTCCTCTAATGACGGAATCGACGACCGTGTGATATTGGGTTCGCAATTACCAAAATGGTTGCTAGGAGTTACCAATCGTTTCAGCTATAAAAACTTTGACCTGTCTTGTTTTATATACACCCGCCAAGGTGCACAGTATCGCAATAGTATGTTAAGTGGAACGATGGGAGAGCTTAGTAGTGGCCGCTACAACCATTTAAAATTAAACTATTGGACGAGTGAAAATCCGACCAACGATTATTTTGGAGTAGTTGCACCGAACCCTTACCGTGGAGCAATTCAATACCAAAGCGCAAGCTTCGTAAGAATTTCGGATATTACTTTGGGATATACGTTACCTAATAAGGTTTTGGCCAAATATGGTATGAGTAATTTCAGAATGTACGCTCAGGCTTCAAACCCTTTCGTATTCCACAAGTTTGATGGACTAGATCCAGAATATAATGCAAGTACTTATGACGATGACATTCCAAGTTCCGTATTGCTCTTTGGTATCAATTTGTCATTCTAATATTACCCCACTGAAAATTTATAACAATGAAAAAATATATCATAAAAAGCTGGCTCGCTCCAATCGGCATCTTTTCCCTATTTATCTTGGGGGGGTGTTCCGACTTTTTGGAAGAAAATTCTATCTCCAACGAAACCGCAGAATCCTATTTTGTGGATGCTAACGGATACGAAGATTTAGTAAAGTCGTGCTATCCATTGCTACGATCCATTACGAATCAACGTGCATTAATCTATTACGGAACTGATCTGTTTACCAACGGCGCATGGCATAAAGCTGCTGATGGTTCTACAGGGAGTGCTCTTAACCAGTATGATGTCCGTTTCAATTCTTCTGACGGCTCCTCTAACACGCTTTGGACTTTGCATTACCGTCAAATTGGCCGTACTAATACAGCCATTGATCGGGCAGAAAATATTGTAGGAATGGACGCGAACTTAAAAGCAACTCGTCTTTCAGAAGCTAAATTTTTGAGAGCCTACTCTTACTTTCAACTCGTACAGCAATTTGGAGATATTCCTATGCCATTAACGGAGTCCACAACGGCCTCAAAAGAAGTTGTGAGAGTACCTTCCGCACAGATTTATGCGCAAATCATTAAGGATTTGACCGAAGCAGAAGCCGTACTTCCCGTAAAAGCCTCCGATTATGGTCGTGTTACAAAAGGAGCAGCGCAGTTTTTGTTAGCACGTGTATACCTTACACGTGGCTGGAATTTCAATAATTCGCTAGGTGGATCCAATGATGATTTCAAAAAAGCACTGGACTTTGCCGATAAGATTATCGCCGCCTATCCCCTAGCTGCCAAATACACGGATCTTTTCCCGAAACATTCGGAAAACCCGTTAAAGGAAACTTTTCCGACCCAAAATGACCAAAATCCAGAAATAGTTTTTGCAGTGCAATACAGTGACGACGTGCTCACTTATGACGGTGGTAACAACGCCCACTCTATTTTTGGAAGTGGTGCCGAAGACATACCGGGGTCCAAAGGGCGTTCAAGCGATTATAACAGGCATTTGAACGACTTCACGGTTTCCCCATCCGCCTACCGTCTGTATGATCCACAGTTGGATAGCCGTTATGAGCTGAACTTTGTAGATGCCATGTATGCCCTATTACCGGTTAAAGATTTTAAACCCATTTTAGGTAATGCTACGACCAAAATCAATATAGCAGCAGGAGATACTGTTTTACTATTCAGACCATGGAACCGTCCTGCTACAAAGGCGGAAAAAGGAATTGACGTTGGTGGTACTAAGCCCTATGCTGTTATCAATACCGATGAATTCTATTTGATTAATCAATCCGCTTACCATACCCAACAAAAGTACCCTATGATGTGGAAGTTCTGGGAGCCAGGTATCCCTTATGGTGATGCTTATGGAACTCAAGACTTTGCCCTTTTCCGTTCCGCAGAAGCTTATTTAATTGCAGCGGAAGCTATATTGAAAGGCGCAACGGGAGCTAAGCTGGGTGGTGCTGATGTATATTATAACAAAATAGTGGACAGAGCATTGGGCGCAAACGCAGCTAAAGATCCAAAATGTGCCTTGTATCCTGGTGATTATTTCTCATTAGAATCTGTTTCTTACCGTGCCGTTCCAGGCAAGTTGACAATTGATATGATACTCGACGAACGTGGCAGAGAGTTACTTGCGGAAGGTGTGCGTTGGTACGACTTAAAACGTACTGGCAAACTTATCGAAAGGGCCAAAGCCATGAACCCTTGGACAAGAATTGCAAATCAAATTAAAGAAACTCACTTACTTCGTCCTATTCCGCAACAGGAATTGGATAGATCGTCTTCTGTAATTGCACAGAATCCTGGGTATTAATAAAAAAGTAACATCAAAGACCAGCAGAATTACTACCTGCTGGTCTTTATGTTTTTATACTTCATGTAATACACTTTACCATGCTCAGCCATTTTAAAAAAAAACAATTCTTTTCCTTCAAAATAATACCTCGTATTATTATCCTGTTTCTAAGCTTGCTCTATCTCAATGCCCAGGCTCAGACCGCAGCGGATCATCCAAGAATTTTAACAAAACCTACCTACAAAACTAAATTCCAAGAAAGTCTGGATAAGACTTCTTGGAAAAAAGAATACATAGAAACGCTCAAAAAATCTGTCGAAGAATATTTAATCCTTACAAAAAAAAATCCAGATTGGTTGGTTTCAAGACTCCAAATGAACTGGAAAACGAAACATACCAAGGTTTTTTTGAATGCTGGAGATTTTTCTCATTCAGAAGGAAAAGCACCTGTACCTACCGTACGCTACGCGGGCAGCCGGGATTGGGCCTCTGACTATGATTCACCCCAATTAGAGGAAGTACTTCCTTTCTCAGACGACCCTCGTGGCGTTTACTTAACTAACAGAAATTCAGGCAAAAAAGAATGGGCTTCTCCAGCTAAAACGGGCAGTATTATTGAAGGTATCAATAACCGGATCATGACCATCGTGCAAAATGCAGCCCTGCTCTACTGGCTTACAGGAGAGGAGAAATACGCCAAACTGGCTGAACCTGTTTTCACGACTTATATCCAAGGAATGTATTATCGGGAAGCTCCAATTGATTTAAAAAATACGGGTCAAAATGAAATATCTGGTCTGGCAACTTTTGAGGTAATTCATGAAAAAATTGTAGTTCCGCTCACGCTGACTTATGATTTTATGTATGAATACCTCCATAAAAAGGACCAATCAAAAACCATTGCGGTATTTCAAAAATGGGGCGATCAAATAATAAAATTTGGCGTTCCAGATAACAATTGGAATTTATTTCAAGCAAACTTCCTCACCTATATAGCCATCGTTTTGGAAGACAATGACCAATACCAAAACGGAAAGGGGCAGCAATACTTTTTAGACCATATATTTGAAACTTCTACTGAACGACAAATTGCCATTAAAGAGTCCGTTTTAGTATATGATCAAACTACGGGAATTTGGCCGGAATCGCCTTCTTACTCCGTACATGTTACCACCACCCTATTGAATATACTTACACTACTCGATAACCTTACCGACAAAAACGAACTAAACAATTACCCGATCATTGAAAAAGCCAACTTAGCTGCTTTTCAATACTTATTTCCTTCGGGGTATACCGCAGGGTTTGGTGATTCTGGTCACAAACTGCTTCCGTCAGAAAATTTTGAATTACTGATTGCAAATTATAGAAAATACAATTCTCGGGAAAAAGAAGAATTGATTTCCAGTATCCTGCAAGAATCGATTACCAAAAATCAATACAAAAGAAAAGCACATGGGCTCTTCGAATTATTTTTTTATGTGGATGAGTTAAATCCACTTTTCAATGGTGGAACCGCCATCCTTGCAGATTCAAAGTTAATCACCTCCACCTTCTACGCTCCCAATGTAAGTATGTTTAATCAGCGGATTGGTAATGGAGATGACGCTACGATGGTTTCTACGGTGGGGTCTTTCGGGAATCATTCGCATGTAAACGGTATTTCCATAGAATTATATGCTAACAAATACGTACTAGGTCCTGATATGGGACGAGGGCCCAGCTATTGGCATAAGGACCACCGACAATGGTATAACCAATTTCCAGCACACAATACCGTTACCGTTAACGGTGCATCCACTTATGGTGCAATGCGTGGATTTCTTCCATATACCTTAGACAACCATTTCCCAAAATCAGGCGAAACGGATCCGAAATTCAAAAAAATAACCTATTCAAAAGTTTCATTTGTGGAGCCAAAGACCAATGCCAACCAGCAGCGCTTGACGGCTATCATTCAACCGGAAATGGGAAAACCTTATATTTTGGATATTTTCAGATCCGAAGTTCCCGACGCCGCTCCTCAAAAACATGAATATTTTTACCACAACTTGGGCCAAAAACTGCAAATTTTTAGTAAACAGTCGGAAATAAAACTATCGCCTACCGAGGAGCTCAATTCGAAAAACGGAGCACTACCAGCTTATGATTATTTAAAGGAAAAGCAGTCCACTACCCTTTCAGTTGATTTTGAAGGGTTGTTTACCTTGTCATCCAAGAACCAAGCGAATAATCTTATGAAACTTTGGGTAAAGGGGTATGAGAATCAAACCGTCTTTTCGGTAATGTCGCCTACATCCAATGCCTTGTCATCAGGAACAGCTCCAAAAGAAGTTCTTGAAAAACCGGTTCCTACCATGGTTGTCAGAAGAAACTCCGCAGCGTGGAAGGACCCATTTGTAGTGGTTTTTAATCCCTATCTCGATGACAAAGCCAATTCAATTGCCAAAGTAGAATACCCAAAAGATTTCAGCACAACAGGATCACAATCCATTCAGGTAACATTTAATGACCAAAAGTACCAGGATCATATAGTAGCCAATGAATCCGAAAATCATATCACAAATCAGAAACAGTTTTATCAAAAAGGGTTACTTTCGGTGGTTCGTAAAGACACCATCACTCAAAAACCACTCTTTATTTTCGTTTCAGGTATGTACCAATTCAAACAAGAAAACTGGGGTATGCTTTCTCTTGACAAAGCTGCAACAATGAGTGCAGAAGCCACAGACTTTGGTTATTTCATTCAAACCGACACCCCGGTAACGGTACAATTCCCAAAAAATATTACTAACAAAACACCCTACATAGAAATTTACAAAAACAATGAACTCATTGACCGTCGAAAAGGAATGATTAATAGATCCAATGACCAACAAGTTGAATTTAGAATTCCGTATGCTTCGGATGATGTTCGAATAATTCTTTAAACTGATACAATAAATTTACATTACAACCATTTCACTCATGCTCAAAAAATTATGGATAATACCGGTATTATTCAGTTGTCTATTTATAACTGCTTTTAAGAAAGACAAAACACCGGCCGACATGGTCTATCCTTTTCTCGACTCCGCCAACTCCAGATGGTTCTTTTTTAGTTCCGCATCTCGTCCTTTTGGAATGGTAAACCTAAGTCCGGATATGGTATTAGATGGCGCATGGAATTCGGGATATAGGTACAACGAAAACTACATCCGTTGCTTTAGCCATGTACATGCTTGGCAAATGTCGGGCATTCCAGTGATGCCTACCACGGGTGATTTTAAAGGACAATTGGGACCAGATGCCTATAAATCTGCTTATAGCCATGATAGTGAAGTGGCGAAGCCAGGCTATCATAAAGTAGTGTTGGATGATTATAAAATCACTGCCGAGCTTACTTCCACTACACGAGTTGGGTTCCATAAGTATA
>CAXBLH010000187.1:0-9914 GCA_963976315.1 uncultured Dyadobacter sp. | reverse complement strand
GAACGACGTGTGTTATTTGGGTGCTAAGGAAATGACCGCTAGCTTTGAAAAAGGAGAACCGAAAGGTTTGAAATACCTTGGCGATTGGCCTACCATTTATCAAGGTTTGTCTGTTTTACCTGAGCCTGCTAAAAAATCATGGTTTGAATTTGATCATTATTATTCGGACAATGCATTTCCTGATGCCCTGAAAATTGTTTTCAAAAAGGAACCTAAGACGATTTTTGATATTGGTGGTAATACTGGAAAATGGTCATTTGCTTGTTGTGACTTTGACGAGACCGTGAAGGTGATGATCAATGACTTGCCTGTGCAAATTGCTGTTGCAAAGAAAAATGCTACTGAACGAGGTTTACTAGACCGAATTTCTTTCAATGAAATTGATTTGCTCGATGTGGAGCAAAAAATTCCACAAGGTGCAGATGCAATTTGGATGAGCCAATTTTTGGATTGTTTTTCCAAAGAACAAATCGTGCAGATACTCAGAAATGTGCACCAAGCCGCTTCTAATGAAACAACTATTTATATTCTGGAACCCTTTTTTGACAACCAAAACTTTCCAGCAGCGCATTATAGTTTAGTAGCTACTTCGTTGTACTTTACAATTATGGCCAATGGAAATAGTAAAATGTACCGCTTGGAGGATATGAAGGATATGGTTAACGTTGCGGGTTTTGAAGTGGTGGAAGTTTATCCGCTTATTGGCAACAGCTACCATACCATTTTGGAATGTAAAAAAGTGATATGATTAAAATCAGAGAGTGTGCACTGTTAATAGTATTGATTCATTTTTTTTCATGGAGTTATGCAAGTAGTACTCACATAGACCGAAAAAAATATTATGCTGTACTGGCCAGTAATAATGAACTGGAGATTGACAAAATGTTGACAGCACTACAGTCAGAAAGCGTCCGTTCTGAGGTGAATGCATACCAAGCTACACTATGGATGAAGAAGGCGAATTTTGAAAAAAGCATAGCCGCAAAAGTGAAGCTTTTCAAAAAAGGTGCTTTGGACTTAGATCATGAAATAGAAACCTATCCAGAAAATGCGGAGTATCGATTCTTAAGATTAACGATACAGGAGCATGCACCTGCTATATTGAAATATAATAAGCAAAAAGAAGTCGATAAAAAAGTGATTGTTTCAAAATTTAAAACTTTGGATAAAACTATCAGGACTGTTATCGAAGATTATGCAGCTAGCTCTAAGACTTTAAAGAAGTCTGAATTACCTTGACCACTAACAAAATCATAAATATTATAGCATAATGAGAATACTTGCAGTGGGATATACCCAATCAGGTCAAATGCTTGAAATTTTAAATCGATTTTTAATACCTTTTTCAGAGTTTGAAATTGAATATTATAATTTAGAACCACAAAATAAATTTCCGTTCCCCTGGACCGCTGAAGTATTTTTTGATACTATGCCGGCTTGTGTACTTGAAACCGAAATCCCTCTAAAACCATATACGTTTAAATCTGTTAAGTACGATTTGATTGTATTGGCCTATCAGCCTTGGTTTTTATCGCCTTCCTTACCAGTTACAGCCCTGTTAAAGCTTCCTGAGTTTAAGCGAATTTTGCACGACAACCCAGTGGTAACGCTTATTGCGGGAAGAAATATGTGGCTAAATGCTCAGGAAAGTGTAAAACAATTAATTAAATTAGGAGGTGGTCGTTTGATTGGTAATGTACCACTAATGGACAGAACGGCTAATTTAATAAGTGCGGTTACCATTTTGCACTGGATGTTAACAGGAAAAAAGGAACGAAAATGGGGCTTTTTTCCAAAACCAGGAGTAAGCGATGATGATATTGCAAGTGCCAGTGTTTTTGGTGAAATTGTCAAAAAAGGTTTGGTAACTCAGCAATATGGAGCCATTCAGAATGATATTATGGGTACTGGTAGGATATACATCCCTACGGATATATTATTTATAGAGGAACGTGCCAAGAAAATCTTTCGGATTTGGGCGGGATTAATCACCAAGAAGGGGACTACTCCAGCCAAAAGGAAACGGTTAGTACACTTTTTTAAATATTATCTATTAGTGGCATTGTTTATCGTTGCACCTGTACTTGTTACCGTTTATAAATTGCTGTTTGCTCCATTGTTGGGTAGTAAGATTAAAAGGAAAAAAGAATACTTTTGTGGTTTAGAATTACAACAATAATGGCATATACAGACACATACATAACAAGAGTAGCAAAGTTTTTACCCAATGACCCCGTTTTTAATGAAGAAATGGAGGAATATTTGGGTTATATAAATGGTAAAGCTTCCAAGTCAAAAGCTATTGTATTACGAAATAATGGCATTAAAAGACGATTTTATGCCACCACTAAAGAGGGTACCCCCACGCATACGAATGCTGAACTAGCATCCCTTGCCATTCGGGGCTTATTCAAAAATAACCCGGGGGAAATCGGAGAAATTGATTTATTAAGCTGTGCTACTTCCAGCCCCGACCAACTAATGCCCTCCCACGGTGTGATGGTGCATGGTTATTTACCAGAAACGAGAAATATTGAAGTGGTTTCTCCCTCCGGCGTTTGTTGTGCGGGTATGCATGCACTGAAATATGCTTATATGTCTGTTAAATTGGGCGAAAGGAAAATGGCAGTAAGTTGCGCTTCAGAACGACTTTCGCCAGTGTTGCAGTCTGATCAATTTGAAGATGAAGTACAGCAATTGGTAAAGTTGGAACAAAACCCTTTTATCGCCTTTGAAAAAGACTTTTTGCGCTGGATGTTGTCGGATGGTGCTGGTGCTGTACTTGTGCAGGATAAACCCAATGAAACAGGGATTTCTTTAAAAATTGACTGGATCGAAGGTTGCTCGTTTGCTAATAATGAAGACCCTTGCATGTACATGGGGTCGGATAAAACGCTAGATGGTACTTTAAAAAGTTATAAGGATTTTGATCAAAATAGCGTATTGGAAAAATCTATTTTTAGTATCAAACAAGATGTAAAACTGCTGGGAGATAAAATCGTGAAGCTGGGTTTTACCAACATGATGGAAATATTAACTCGCAGGGGAGTTTCAATGGAAGATGTAAATTACTTTTTGCCCCATTTATCTAGCTACTTTTTTGAGAAAAAGATTGATGATTTTTTTAAAGAAAACGGTTTAGAGATACCCAAAGAAAAATGGTATACCAACCTCGTTTCTGTTGGAAATGTAGGTGCTGCGTCCATTTACATGATGCTGGAAGAGATTTTCTCTTGCGGTGCCTTGAAAAAAGGAGAGAAAATTCTACTTGCTGTACCTGAAAGTGCGCGGTTCTCCTATATGTTTTGTATGCTTACGGTGGTTTAATAGTAGGTACATTATTTGATGACCTACTATCCAATTGTTTTTCTAACGTTTCAATTTCAAAAAGTATGAAAAAGGAAGATTTACCCCAAGATCCAAGTGCCTTAGATCAATTTACGAGGGAAGTTTGCTACGTGAAAAACAAGGATGGTAAATATGAAACAGCGTTAAGCAGGGGTTGGCAAGTGAAAAAAGAAGCATTGGACAGTGCATGGGACGAAGTAAATGAACGTATCGAAATGGCTAGACAGGAAGTGGCAGATGGTACTAAGAGTCCTATTTATTACTTTATGGAGTTAAGATTAATGGATCTTACGGTACTTTCTGGTCATATTGGTGTTTTTCCTTTTTTTATCAAACGTCATTTTAAACCTAGTGTTTTTAAACGGATGAGTGATAAAAAATTGGCAAAATATGCACAAGCTTTTGAAATTTCCATGGATGAATTAAAAAATTTTAAAGGTTAATATTTTGGAAGAAACGTTAATAGGAAAACCATTTCAACACGTACAAGCTGCCCATTGTGAAAATGGAGTAACTACTGCTTTATTGCGTCATCATGGCTTGGACTTCATGACCGAGCCGTTGGCTTTTGGTATGGGGTCAGGTCTTTTCTATATTCAAATACCTTTTTTAACGGTTAATAATGGTCCTGCAATATCGTTTCGCACGATGCCCGGTGCTATTTTTAAAAGAACCTGTAGCGCACTTGGAGTATCTATCACCCATAAAAAGTTTGGAAGTGAAGATAAAGCACGTGAATTCTTGAACCGGAAGATTGAACAGCAAATACCAGTTGGTTGTCAAGTGGGCGTGTTTCACTTGCCCTATTTTCCAAAGGAATATCGGTTTCATTTCAACGCCCATAATCTGATTGTTTTTGGTAAAAGCGATCAGGAGTATCTTATTAGTGACCCCGTAATGGAAGTTACCACTAGTATTAGTGATGAGGATTTGACCAAAGTACGTTTTGCCAAAGGCACTTTTGCTCCAAAAGGGCATATCTATTATCCAGAAAAAGTAGAAGCTGTAGACGCAACCACCATCCGGAAAGGTATTGTAGGTGGTATCAAGAGAAATGTCCGTGATATGTTACGAATTCCTGGGAATTTTGCAGGAGTAGATGGTATACGACATACCTCAAAGCATATCAGAAAATGGCGTGATAAACTGGGTCAAAGAAAAGCCGGGCTTTATTTAGGACAAATCGTGCGTATGCAAGAAGAAATTGGTACCGGAGGTGGCGGATTTAGATTCTTATATGGTGCATTTTTAGAACAAGCCGCGGTTCATTTACAGGATGATCGTGTTGCGGCTGTTGCTGAAGATTTTACAAATTCTGGTGATTTGTGGAGGACCAGTGCCATAAAAATGGCAGGTGTTTATAAAGGTCGATTGACGGAGCAAAAGGATTTTGAAGAAATTGCGGATATTTTAGTGGAAATTCGAATGGTGGAGAAAGCTGCCTTTGAAAAACTTTCTAATCTAAAACTTACCTATTAGTACGGTTTTATTGCCATGATGAATGACATTGTTTTAGAAAACGTTTGTAAAAAGTATCGTTCTTCGGATTATTTTGCGCTGGATAATATTGATTTAAAAATTGGAAAGGGTACTGTTTTTGGCCTATTAGGCCCCAATGGAGCAGGTAAAACTACCTTGATTTCAATTCTTTGTGGTATTTTGGAGCCTACCAGTGGGGCGGTTTCATTTTTTCAAAATGGGATTTCAGTGTCCAGTAAAGATACCAAACCAGTACTTGGTTTTGTTCCACAAGATTTTGCATTTTATCAGGAGTTAACTCCACGTCAGAATCTGGATTACTTTGGAGCAATGTACAACCTGGCAGATCCTGTTTTAAAACACCGAGCAAAAGAGTTATTGGCGGTGTTAGGGCTTGAAAAGTATGCCGATAAAAAAGTGGAAACCTTTTCTGGCGGTATGAAACGACGGGTCAATTTGGCTATAGGAATTATACATCAACCTACCATTTTGTTCTTAGATGAACCTACTGTTGGAGTGGATGTGCAAAGTAAAACTGCTATTTTGAAGTACTTGACAAAGTTAAACGAATCAGGAACTACTATTATTTATACCTCACATCATCTGACGGAAGCGGAATCTTTTTGCAAAGAAATTGCCCTGATCGATCATGGTAAAATTGTAGCCCATGGGGAAACACAACTTCTTTTGAAGCGTAATCGGGCTGAAAACCTAGAGTCATTGTTTATAGAATTAACGGGTGAAGACTTCCGAGACAAATGACATTTTTTAAAATATATGCGTCGGTAAGGAAGGAAATGCTACTATTGATTAACGATAGGGTGGGCTTGATGCTGCTGTTCTTAATGCCGCTCATTTTGGTATTAATTATCACAATCATACAAGATGGAGCCTATAAGGTAGTTAATGAAAACAAGATTTCTATTTTGGTGGTTAATCATGACACTGGTGCCCAAGGGTATAAATTGGTGAAGCTGATCACAGATTCTGGGCTATTTGAGGTAGATACTATGAATGGGTTAAAGCAACAAGATTTGACGAAGGAATTACTTTCAAAAGGCAAATTGTTAGCTTTATATATTCCATCAACCTTTACACCTTCCTTGGTTCAAAAAGCGGATCAAATCAGTGGTATAATGATGAATGATATGGGTTTAGAAAGTCAGGAGGTATCCAATGACTCCTTGCTGTCCCCTGAACTTGTTTTTTACCACGACCCTGTTTTACAAGAAAATTATAGCTTTTCCATCAAAGGTATCATTCAATCGTACAGTGGTATTATTGAAAATGGTTTGATGATTGAACGAATGTATTCAGCGATGGATTTAGAAGGGCAGGAGGGGTTATTGAAAGAAAAAATGATAAATAACCGTGTGGCCATAAATCAAATAGTGGCCATGAGTGGAAATCGTAAAATATTACCCAACTCTACCCAGCATAACGTACCCGCTTGGACCATATTTGCAATGTTCTTTATGGTGGTATCCTTAGGGTCTAACATTGTAAAAGAACGCTTGAACGGTAGTTTTTTGCGATTGAAAACAATGCCCACCTCCTTCTTACTCGTGATGTTCAGTAAAATGTTTGTGTATATTATTGTTGCAGTAGCACAGGTAACAATCACGTTTGCGATGGGTGTATACCTGTTGCCAATGCTTGGTTTGCCACTATTGACGATACCTGATAATTTATTGGCTTTTGCTTCGGTCGTATTTTTTAGTAGCATGGCGGCAGTGAGTTATGCTTTGGTACTTGGGGCATTTGCCCGCACACAAGAGCAGGCTAATGGGTTTGGGGCAATATCCATTATTATATTTGGTGCAATTGGGGGGATTTTGGTTCCTTCCTTTGTCATGCCAGGTTATTTACAAATGATTGCTGTAATTTCACCCTTGTATTGGTGTTTAGAAGGTTTTTATATTTTGTTTTTAAAAGGTGGAAGCTGGGTAGAGTTAAAGTCAGTCTTTATGTTTTTAGGAGCATTCATTTTCATTTGTCAAATTTGTACTTATTTTAAGCTTAAAATGGATAAGATTATTTGAATAATTTACCATTAATCAACCTTTGATTTAACCTAGAGAAAAAGAAATATTGTTATGGATGTAAATACACTTAAACCTATTTTGAAGGAACAGATTGTCCAATATTTAAACTTATTGGATATCAATCCGGTAGACATTAAAGATGAGGAGCCTTTGTTCGGAGGCGATTTGGGGCTGGATTCAATTGATTCCCTTGAGCTGGTGGTACTTTTGGAACGGGAGTACGGAATCAAAATCACGAATCCAGCAGAGGGACGAAAAATTCTTGTAAATGTGCAGCAAATGGCTGAGTATATATTGGCCAATTCAAAAACAGTAGAATAAATGTCTCGGGTTTTAGTTACTGGTGTGGGTGTTATTTCTGCAATTGGAAATAATTTTAATGAGAATTTTCAAAGTCTGAAAAAGGGTAAATCAGGTATTTGTAAAGCTTCTCATTTCAAATCGGTCTATACTGAAACATTACCGTTTGCCGAGATAAAAGTAGAAAATAGCTATTTGGCGGATCAGCTAGGTATTACAGCTGATAGTGGCTATACACGGACTTGCCTTTTAGCGGAATATGCTTTTCAGCAAGCAGTTTTGGATGCGGGGTTAGGAGATAATGTGATTTCAAATGGGGACACGGCCTTTATTTCCGCCAGTACTGTTGGTGGTATGTGTCTCACCGATCAGCTTTATGAAGATGCGAACTTACAATCCGATGGGTCTATTTATTTGGATTCGTACGGTTGCTCGGCTCATACCCTTAAAATAATAAAACGGCATAAGATTAGCGGCTTTACCGATACAATCAATACCGCTTGTTCTTCTTCCGCCAACGCCATTATGCTAGGGGCAAGGTTGATTAAATCGGGCCGGGTTAAGCGAGCGATTGTTGGCGGAGTGGATAGTTTAGCAAAATATACGGTGAATGGTTTCAATGCCTTAAAAATCCTTTCGTCTGAGCCCTGTAAGCCGTTTGATATAAATCGTGACGGACTGAATTTAGGTGAAGGTGCTGGATATTTAGTCCTTGAAAGTTCAGAAAATCGGGTTTCAAAAAAAGTATATGGTGAAATAAAAGGATACGGTATTGCCAACGATGCGCATCACCCGTCTGCCATGTCCGACCATGCCACAGGTGCTATAAAGTCTATGAGGGATGCCATTGAAAGTGCAGGACTTGCGCCAGCGGAAATCGATTATGTGAATGCTCATGGAACTGGTACCCCCAACAATGATTCCGTGGAGCTTTTTGGATTGTCCCAAATTTTTGAAAAAATTCCTTATTACAATTCCACAAAATGCTATACCGGCCATACCTTAGGTGCCGCGGGGGTATTGGAAGCGGTATTTAGTTTAATTAGCATTCAGGAAAGTACTATTTTTAGCAGCTTGCATACGGATAGTCCAATGCCGGAATATGGTAATTTGCCCGTGGCCGAATCAATTGAAAATATACCGGTCAATCATGTACTTTCCAACTCATTCGGCTTTGGGGGCAATTGTACTTCTTTAGTAATTGGCAAAGTATAGGCCTCTATTCCATTAGTTTTTTTAAGATTTTTTGTGCGGCAATGGCTATTACAGTTCCAGGGCCAAAGATGCCTTTTACACCAGCATTATACAGGAATTCATAGTCTTGTGGTGGAATAACTCCTCCTATTATCACCATGATATCTTCTCGGTTTCTAACTTTTAAGGCTTCTACCAATTCCGGTATTAATGTCTTATGCCCAGCTGCAAGGCTTGAAACTCCTATGATATGTACATCATTATCCACGGCTTGGTCTGCCACTTCCGCAGGTGTTTGAAATAGCGGACCAATATCTACATCAAAGCCCAAATCGGCAAAGCTAGTAGCAATTACTTTAGCTCCGCGGTCATGACCATCTTGCCCTACCTTGGCAACTAGTATCCTTGGTCTGCGACCTTCCATTTTAGCAAACTGATTTGATAATTCAAGCGTGTTTTTAAAATTTTCATCGTCAGAAATTTCACTTCGGTATATACCGGATACAGACCGAATAGTGGCTTGGTATCTCCCAAATTCTTGTTCCATAGCATTTGAAATTTCGCCTAAGGTAGCACGTTTTCTGGCAGCATCAACGGCCAGAGATAATAGATTCGTATTTAAATCCGTTCCGCTGTCTACCCTACAAGCTTCGCTCATTTTATAGAGCGCGTGTTTTACTTTTTCTGGATCTCTATTTGCTTTTATTTTTACCAGATTTGCTATTTGCGATTCACGGACAGCATTGTTATCAATGTCTCGAAAATCGAGAGGCTCTGTAATTATGTCCATTTTGTATTTGTTCACACCAACTACGATTTCCTGCCCCGAATCTATTTTTGCCTGTTTACGGGCGGCTGCTTCTTCAATTCTCATTTTGGGTAATCCAGTGGCAATGGCTTTGGTCATACCGCCCAACGCTTCTACTTCTTCTATTAATTCCCAGGCTTTCTCCGCTAACTGTTCTGTTAAATATTCTAAATAATAGGATCCACCGACAGGGTCAATGGCCTTGCAAATATTGGTTTCATATTGCAAGTAAAGTTGCGTGTTTCGGGCTATTCTGGCGCTGTATTCTGTTGGTAACGCAATAGCTTCATCCAACGAGTTAGTATGTAAGGACTGTGTATGTCCGAGTACTGCCGACATCGCTTCTACACAGGTGCGGATAACATTATTGTAAGGATCTTGTTCGGTTAAGCTATACCCACTCGTTTGGCAATGCGTTCGGAGCATCAAGGACTTGTCATTTTGGGGGTTGTACTGATCCACTATTTTTGCCCAAAGTAAACGGCCCGCACGTAACTTCGCAATTTCCATAAAATGATTCATGCCTATTCCCCAGAAGAAGGAAAGTCGTGGGGCAAAATCATCTATTTTTAACCCAGACTGCAACCCCGCTTTGATATACTCCCATCCGTCGGCCAAGGTATAGGCCAGCTCTATGTGAGCGGGAGCACCCGCTTCGTGCATGTGGTAACCACTAATACTAATGGAGTTGAACTTAGGCATCTTTTGTGACGTAAAAGCAAAAATATCTCGCACAATGC
>CAXBLH010000186.1:0-9917 GCA_963976315.1 uncultured Dyadobacter sp. | reverse complement strand
ATAGGCGATAATTCTGCTCCGAATATCACTGCGTTGGTTTCGGGTACTCATGATCATTCTGCCATTTGGAAGTTCTGCGGCTATGGATTCGTTGGAGCCAGGGAATTTAATTGATTCTGAGATTTTGAAGGTTTTGCCATGATCATCCGTATAGAAACCATGTGCAAGGTAATCTTTGAATTCATCCTGCGCATCACCTTGGGAATGATTTGCAGCTACATAGATCCTTCCTTTATACGCTCCATTTTGGAATTGAAAGGCATGGCCGGGAGTATTTGCATAATGCCTCCAGTCTGCAGGATTGGTGTATGCAGCATTGAAGGTTGGGTTGTTTGGTTTGTGAACTTGGCTGGTGATGTTTACCGGCTCTTCCCAAGAATGGCCCAAATCAAGTGATCGGATCATCCAAACCTCGCGAACTCCCTTATTCATTCGGATATCATACTCATGGTTGTTGCCGGTGTTATAGAATAAGTACAGCACGCCATTCGGATAGGCTGGGTCCAAAAGATCCACAACTGGCGCAGGGTTACCAGCTTGCAAATCATCATAGTCAACAATCGTTTGGAGAGGCGTCCAGGTCTTGCCTTTATCCTCGCTTCTTTTGAGCACGAGGTTGATGTCTCCATAGTCATTTGATCCATTCACTCTGCCTTCGGCAAAAGCCAAAAGCTCGCCGCTAGGTAAGTCAATAATTGCCGGGATTCTGTAAGTCGCATGCCCTTCTTTTCCACCTTCATAGACAATTGTTTCCTGTGCAAAAAGGGTGGGTATTTGAAAAATACAGAATATGGCTAATAGAAGTCTCATGGTTTTGGGTTTTTGACTTTTTAATAATGTCTAATTAATCACCAGCTCATCCACAAAGAGAAAGCCCCTTTGCACATTTGGTGCAACTACCTTGATGAATCGAGCCTCTTTTCCCTCCAAAGAACCTTTGAAATCTTTGACCACCTTTTGCTTCTCTGTGGCTGGAATATCATTTTCAATTCGAAGTACGGATTCAAAATTTTCACCATCTTCAGAAATAGAAACTTCCAGGTATTCAGGCATGAAAACACCTGGACCTGCCGCCTGCATAAAGGTAGCTGAGATAGAGTTTAGGGGAGTTTTCTCACCCATATCCACTGTCACATCAAAATCATTTGTGAAGCCTTGCCAAATGCCGTCATTGTAGGATTCTCCTCCTCTGTAGCCATCAGTCATACTACCTGCATCTCCTGCAGGATAGGATTTGTTCCAAGGTTTGTGGTACTCCACGGACTTCCCAATTGCCTTATGGTAATCTACCTGCTTATGAAGTATTGGTTCGGAGATTTTTCCATCCTGAAAAACCGCTGCGGCGATTGTGGCACTTCCTTTTACAAAGAACTCGCCCTTATACAGATTAGATGTAGTAGTTGGCTCAGTCCCATCGGTGGTATAGTAAATGATAGGCTGACTGATTTCGCTTTCCAGGGTGATTCCGATCTGCTTCGCCTCGGTATCCACATTCATAAAAGGGATCAGTTTCGTGGAAGGATTGTACTCATACTTCACACCTAACTGCTCCAGTCGAGAAAGTTGATTTTTAAGACGGGTTTTAAATGTATCCCAATCCTGAGTTGATTCGGAAGACCAAGCTCGTTCTGCGAGTGCCAAAACATTTGGGAAAAGCATGGCGTCGGCCAAGGCTTCTGAAGGGATTGTTTCTGTCCAAAGGCAAGCTTGTAAGCCTTTGATTTTATGTGAAAGCTCTTTTGGAAACTTGCTACCTACCAACGGCTTGTTGTAAATATCAAACAGTTTGGAATTCGGTGAGGAGAAATAGAATGGATCTCCAGGAGTCAAAATCACTTCATTTCCATTTTCTACAGCTTGATCCGGTACTCCAGCCACCCAGTTTCTCCAATACATTACCTTCAGCTCTGGGCCTATTCCACCTGCCATGGCATCATCCCAAACTACCACTTCTTTGCCATTCTGTTGAAGAAAGCTGGAAACTCTATTTACGAAATAGGACTGCAATTCATTGACATTTTGCATGCCATTATCCTTCATAAATTGCTTGGCTGCAGCTGATTCCTCCCAAGTCTTTTTCTCCACCTCATCCGCGCCGATATGGATGTATTTTGATGGGAAAATATCGATTACTTCTGTTAGAACATTTTCAACAAACGTATAAACCTCTTCATTGACGGGGCAAAGTGGGGTAGAAAACAAATCTCCCCAAGCAGCTTCCCCATTACAGGCAAGCTCTGGATAAATCGCAATCGCAGCCATCATATGCCCTGGCATATCGATCTCAGGAATGATCTCAACATGTCTTGATTGGGCATAGCTGACAAATTCCCGAAGCTCCTCCTGAGTATAAAAACCACCATAGTGAAGTTTGCCGTTCCGCTCTTCAAGATGTTTTGGCTCCAAAGCAAATCTTGGGTCTTCGATGGCTTTGTCCATGCATATGGAATCCTGATCGTTGAATGTTCTCCATGCTCCTTGCTCGGTGAGTTCTGGGTATTTTTTGATTTCGATTCTCCATCCCTGATCATCAGTCAGATGTAGATGAAGCTTATTCAGCTTATATAAAGCCAACAGATCCACATAGCGACGTAGGTAGTCCATAGAAAAGAAATGTCTGGAAACATCCAGATGCATTCCACGCCAATCGTATTGTGGCTGGTCTTTGATCTCTAATTCAGGTAAGTTGATTTCTTCCATTGCTTCCCCAGACTCTATGTTTGCTGGAAGAAGTTGTCGGAGGGTAATCATTCCATAAAATATACCTTCTGCATCTCCGGCTTCCAGGAGTATTTTGTCGGAAGAGATGGATAAGTGGTAGGATTCTGGAGTTTCATTTTCTCCAGATTTTCTGATTTCTATTACATTTTCGCCGGATGCATCAGTGAGTTTTTGGCCAAGGGCCTGAGCCATCATGGATTGAAAAAATGCAACTTCCTCCGGAAAAGCTTCTGAATATTCAACGAGTAATTGGGTTTTGGTACTCAGGTGAAACTGACCGCTTCCAATATTTATCTGAGCAGGATAAGGAACTAAGGAGATTTCAATAGGTTCTGGGGAGCTGCAGGATGCTAGTACCAAAATGGCGGCGACAAAAAGAGCTAGATACTTCAAGGCGATTCAAGCTAGGTGAGCAGTAAAGGTAGCCGTGAAATCCTAGAGCGGAAAACCAGTTTTGTAAAAATGGGGTAATAATAATGCAAGGAGGCAGGTGCTGTGTTTTGTAATTGATTCTATTAGAGCAACTCTAGTGTAACCCCTCAATGAAAAAACAGCAGGTTTTTAAGAGAATTTTGGCTTCAATGATTTTGGTCAAAACAAAAAAAATAGCCCTCAGAATTAACTGAAGGCTATTTGGTAGCTCCTCCTCAAGGACTTGAACCTTGGACCCTCTGATTAACAGTCAGATGCTCTAACCAACTGAGCTAAGGAGGAATTTTGCTTTAGCGGTTGCAAATATACCTATTTTTTAATTCCGTCAAAATAAAAAATGAAACTTTATCAACTTTGTTGCCAATTGCCCAAAAATAATTTCTGAAAAGCAAAAAATTACAGGTCGTTTATTTCTTTGAGAAGTACAATATTTGAAGATGATTCACTATTTTCAAGAACCGTTTTGGCTTCTTCTACTTTATTTCCTTTTAAAAGGGAAAGTGCCAAATAGTGCCTTATTTCTTCATAAAAAACACTATTGGTTTTGTTTTTTGCCAACTGTAAATATTTCTCGGCTTGTCGAGGATTGCCATTGGCTAAATTTGCAACTCCAAGAAAATATATTACTGTATCATTTTCAGGATTGGCAGCATAAAGGTGCTCCCATCTGTTTATGGCCTCGTCGTATTCCTTGCGCTTGTAGTTTACCATTCCGTAATAAAAATCGTAATCTGAAGAAGTGCCCATAGTGGTGGGAAGGCCCGGATCTGGTTTAAAATTTGCCGCAAATACTTTTTCGGGTGAATTACCACTATTAAAAATAGCCCAGGTACTAACACCAATTAAAACCAAAAAAGAAGCTGCCAGTGCCAACCACCCGCGCGACATCCCTTTCTTTTCAGGCTCATCTTTTATTTCTGAATGAAAATCGTCAAGCGAGTTTTTTAAATTGCTTTCCTCTACACTTTGCATTAGTGCTTTTTGTTCTTTCACCATTTGGCGAAAATCCGGAAATAGATTCATTCGCTCTTCGAACTCGGCAAGCTCGTCGCTATCTAATTTGCCCAACAAATATGCATCAATAAGTTCCGCATTTTCTTGGTTGTTTTCTATTTGATCATTTGGGTCCATTGGGGATTGTTTGTATCATTTTTTTTAATTGCTCCTGGCAACGGTATTTTGCGTTGCGCGCAGAAGCTTCATCCATCGATAGTATTTGTGCGATTTCTTTATATGGCTTCCTTTGAAAATAAAAGAGTTTCAGCAAAGTTTGGCAGCGTTCGCTAAGATTGTCGATGCAATCCATTAGTAATTTAATTTTTTTATTTGTCACCTCGCCAATCTCAATGTCGGGCTCGTCATACTCTATGTCGCGATTTATAAAGGTGGTATTCTTATATTTTACGGAACGTACGTGGTCCAGCCATTTATATTTTGCAATCTGAAAAATATATCCGTTGATGGCGTTTTCGCTTTCGGCAGTAAACCTATCGTTTTTAATGTTTCGCCACATAGCTATAAACGCTTCTTGGTAAACATCTTTTGCCTGCTGCTCGTCGCCGCTGTTTTTTAGTACGTAACGCTTCACTTTCGCAAAGTTAGTTTTATATAAATTTTTTAATGTGGTAGCATCATTTTGTTTAATGAGTACTACGGTGCTATTAAATGGCAAATTGATTGATTTTTGGATACTTTGCTTCTGCATGGATTATAAAACAATACAGAAAGATACAATTTATCTGTAATCGTTTTTTGTTTTTTGAGCAACTTAAGGTAAATAGCTGTATTTTTTCGTTTAAATGAACAGTTTCGTTTCCCTATTATTGTACAAAAAGCCTAAAAATTGATTTTGCCATTCTAAAAACACATCGAAAAGGAGAATGAAACGTCATCAAAATAATCAAAAAAAATACTTCAGAAAAATCCGAAGTATTTTTTAAATGGTATAATCAATTGGTTTTATTCAAACAACCATCGGTAAATATCATTTCCATTGGCGAAGAGTACCAAGGCTATTAGAATGAAGAACCCAACCATTTGGGCGTACTCCATAAATTTGTCGTTCGGTTTACGTCCCGTAACCATTTCATATAAAAGAAACATTACGTGACCCCCGTCCAAGGCAGGAATGGGCAAAATGTTCATAAACGCAAGAATGATGGAAATCAATGCCGTAGTTGCCCAAAAGCTCTGCCAGTCCCAGGCATCGGGAAACAGATTGCCGATGGCCCCAAAGCCTCCCACTTGTGTGGCGCCCTTGGAAGTAAAGACGTATTTGAATTGTTTTACGTAATCCTTCAACGTATTGTAGCCGAAAGTAATGCCGCCCACAATGCTCTCACCAAAAGTATATTTTATTTCGGTCTTACCTATTTGTGGAACAATATCCTTACCAAATGAATTAACACCAATTATTCCTTTTTCGTTCGGAGTTACCCGCAAGGTATCCACTTGGTTCTCACGAGATACAACAATAGTGTTTTCTCTATCTTTTAAGGTAAGATTCTGGAATTCATCATAAAATTGAACAGATGTTCCATTTACAGCAATAATTTTATCATTTTTCTGAAAACCGGCTTTGCCGGCAGGATGGTCTGCAAGTACTGTATCTAAAATTGCCAAACGCCTTGGTGTAAACGGAAAGTGTGTGTCGTTTTGAAACATTTTTGTTCCCGCATCCTCCGGAACTGAAATGGTTTCAACAGTACCGTCGCTGTGTTTTACTTCTACTTTTGAAACATCGCGCAAGAAAATATATCTGTTAATGTCCATTACGTCCTGCAACGGTTCGCCATTTACGTTTAATATGTGGTCTCCGTCACGAAAGCCGTATTCCTTAAATTGCTCGGTAACAGCAAAACCCTGTGGAATATCATTGTTTGTGGTAATATCTCTTCCGTAGAAGTAGAGTATTCCCATATAAATTACAAAGCCCACGATAATATTTACCGTTACGCCCCCAAGCATGATAATCAATCGTTGCCAGGCCGGTTTGCTTCGGAATTCCCACGGTTGTGGTGGCTGCGCCATCTGCTCTTTGTCCATGCTCTCATCTATCATTCCCGAGATTTTCACGTAACCGCCCAAAGGCAACCAGCCGATTCCGTAAACGGTTTCGCCAATTTTCTTTTTGAAGAGCGAAAACTTCACATCAAAAAAGAGGTAGAATTTCTCTACACGGGTTTTAAATAGTTTTGCGGGAATAAAGTGCCCCAATTCGTGCAGCACGATCAATAATGATAAACTTAAAAGAAGTTGTATAGCTTTAACAGCAAATGGACTCATAGTTTTTTAAATAAATATTTTATAAAAAGCTCAATTTTAAAATCACTCATTACCAAAATCGAGCCTAAATTTTTTTTTTTGCTTGCCAGTGTCAGGTTCAGCAAAAAATCGCACAAAAGTAACCTTTTAGAGCTTGCAAAAAAAATAAGCGGGTAGGTTCCCGCTTATTTATTGTTTTTTTAGAAGAACGTTTGTATGGAAAAACGTTTTATTCCTTTACTATTCTTTTATTGATTGTGCCTTCTGAAGTTTCTATTTGAAAAAATAGAATTCCTTTTGAGAATTTCGAAATATCAACCGTTCCTGAATATTTTTCAGAATATAGCAATTGCCCCAAAGTATTATAAATATTGATATTTTGAATATTTATAGAAGCTGGTTTTTCCAAATTGACTATTCCCGAAGTTGGATTTGGATAAAGAATAAATTGTTGATCCAGTGTAAAATCTTCGGTTCCCAAAACCACATTGTTGCTGCGGGAAATTAAATGATAATCGGGATCAAACTGAACATTTTGTACCGTAAAGCCCACTGCTGGCTGAAATGCTTGGTTATTTGTAGTGTTGTCCAGCACAATATCCAAGGTTTCTCCCTGCGTTCCGTTTATCCGCAATGGAACGGGCGCCTCAAAAAATGAAACCGATGAATGGCTTTGGGTCTGGGAAATCACCATATTTATATTCGACTGCCCGCCAGCTTGATTCCATCTAATAGTATATCGCGGATAGCCTTCGCCATAGATCCAATCGTTAAAAAATTCCGAAAGATCCTCACCTCCTGCAGCGGCCTCCATATTTCTGATGAGGTCTGGAGTTTTAGCGTAGCCGTAAGATAAAGTAGGGTCTGCCAAATAATCTTTCAAACCTTGAAAGAAAACTGCATCGCCCAGTTTTTTGCGAAGCATATGCAGCACCATGGAGCCTTTATTGTAACTAAGCCTGCTGCTGAAAATTCGATTGACCGAAGTTGTATCCTGCGCTGGCACATACACAGACCCATCTGGCGAATCTGTGATGGAATTTATCTTATCCTGCCTCCATGATCTAAAATCTGATGGACCATCAAAATCTTCAATAACGAGTCCTGAAAGATATGTGGCGAAACCTTCATTCAGCCAGATATCTTGCCAACTGCCACAAGTAACTTTATCACCGAACCATTGGTGACCAAGTTCGTGTGCAATCAACCCACGGCTAAGGCTGCCCATAAACGAAACCGTTGTGTGCTCCATGCCGCCACCCCAGCCAAACTGTGCGTGGCCGTACTTTTCATTAGCATAAGGATAGGGTTCAAAAAGATCTGCAAATAAATTCATAATATCCACGGTTACAGGTGTACGTGACTGTGCGTATGAAAGGTCTTCGGGATAAATGTAATTTACAATTTCAAAAGGATTGCCGTTATTGTCAACAGTATGTGAATATACCGTGTAATTGGTTACTGCAATGGCAATCAAATATGCGGGAATAGGATATTGGTGCCTATAATGTGTAGTTTTGTTACTGCCATTAATTGTTTGACTTATTTCCAGCCCATTTGCGACGGCTATATATTCTTCATTTGAAGGATTGAAACGCGGAGTGGTAATATAAACATCAATCATATCTATCTTATCGTTCAAATCTTGTTTGCAAGGCCACCATGCTTTTGCTCCAAATGGCTCCGAAAGCGTCCACATCACGGGATCACCATTGTGGGTGTCTGTTTCAAAAGAACCAAAACCTGAGCTTACGGGGTTACCGGAATAGCTTACCGATAGTGAATCCAATACGCCCTGAGCTTGCATCTGTGGAAGCGTAATTACAACCTCATCATCATTATTTTGGGTAAAACTAAGGGGCGTTCCGCGCTGTGTAACTTGTGAAACCGTCATGTTATCAACAAGTTCAAAGGTTATGGTATTCATATTTTCCTTGGCCACAAAATGCGAAGTGACCTTCCCGGTAATGAATGCCTGAGAAGGATTTACCGTAAATTCCAATCTGTGGTATTTTAGGTCATAATTCCCTGTGTTCATATTTACTGGTTTTCCAAACCAACCAGTTGCAGCTTTTGCTTCAGCTTCGGTGATATCATCTGAATGAAAATTCTGGGAAAAGGATAAAAAGGAAATCAAAATTAAAATGGGGAGTAGTAATGTTTTCATAATAAAACAAGATTGATTAATCTAGATTCTGTGTATAGAATTTATGATGTTAAATGTATTCATTTTAATAGCTTTAGAACTTATTTTTGCAGCCAAATCTATTAATTGAGTCTAAAATTTAACGCAATGCTTACTTTCTTCAAAAAATATAAATTCTTTGCAGTGGTTTTATTGGTTTTATCGGCCATAATCATCACTATAATTTATCAAATAATGAAGCCAAAGGAGATGCTGAAAATTTATCAACCGGCAGATGTTTCAACCGAACTCGTTGATAGCACGCTTCAGTACGTAAAGAAATACCACATCATTGCAAATTTTAGCCTCACCAACCAAAACGGGAAGACAATCACGCAAGCTGATTATAAAGACAAAATTTACGTAGCAGACTTTTTCTTTACTACTTGCCAGACCATTTGCCCTATTATGACAGATCACATGGTGAAAATTCAAGAGGAATTGAAAGATGATGATGAGGTTTTGCTGCTTTCGCATACCGTTACTCCAGAAATTGACAGCGTTGGTCAACTTAAAAGATACGCATTGGAAAAAGGCGTGAACGACTCTAAATGGAATTTGGTGACTGGTGATAAAAAGGAAATTTACAATCTAGCAAGAAAATCGTATCTCGCGGCAAAGGATGTTCCCTATTCCGAAAACGATCTGGTACATACCGAAAATTTTATACTTGTGGACAAAAAGAAGCGAATCCGTGGTTTTTACGACGGTACAGATCCCGAGGCCATTGAAAAATTATTGGCAGATATCCAAATTTTGAAACAGGAAGATTAATTTCTTGCAGGTTGAAAAACGGCAGTGCCTAAAAAATCTCAAAAGGTCTTTTCCCACGTCCTTTTTTTCCTTTACTTTTGCCTTGTTTAAAATCAATCTAAATAAAAAGATGGTCATTACTATTGCTTCACTTAAAAAAGGGCAACGCGGCATTATCAAGGAATTTTCAATAGATGTTGTTCCCTTAAAGCTATTGGAGATGGGCTGTCTACCCGGTAATGAGGTCTCTTTGGTACAAATGGCTCCTTTCAATGATCCGCTATATTTGAACATCAACGGAAGCCATCTAGCCATTCGAAAGGAAACGGCCAGCAAGATTGAAATTGAATTGATATAAATAATAATGGCAAAGCACATAAACGTTGCACTTATTGGAAACCCAAATACTGGAAAAACCTCTGTGTTCAATCGGCTCACTGGACTGAACCAAAAAGTGGGGAACTATCCCGGAATTACTGTTGAAAAAAAACAGGGTACCTGCAAATTTGGCCGAGCCTGTAAAGTCCACATTCTCGATTTACCGGGAACCTATAGCCTTAAC
>CAXBLH010000185.1:0-9922 GCA_963976315.1 uncultured Dyadobacter sp. | reverse complement strand
GTTCAACGCCTCAATATCGTTTTTTGTAAGGCCAGTAAAATTGGAATAATCTTTGTTTTCTACCCAAGTGAGGCTAGGTCGAAAAATAATTCTATTTCGGTCATTTAGCTTGTAATCAATGCGCATATCAGCCCGATGGGTGTAGTCTTCATCGATACGCATACTTCTTTCCGTATAGGCTCTTCCTGAATCGGCAGGGTTGGCATAGTTCCTGAACTTGGTTTGGATGGATGTATTATGACTTTTGGTAAAGGTGTAACTACCACTTGCTTCGATTTTTGGAGACCAAGTTCCGGAATAATTTACGCCAAAGGAATTGGTTATAATGGTTCCATTAGATGGCTTGTCATCTCCTTGACTATTTTGCCCGGTTTGATAGGTAGTAGTATTTACATTATTGGTAAGCCCCGTAAAAGTTAACCGCATGTCTTTATCGAAATGGTTGATACTAGCCCCTGCGGCATATCTATGGTCGGAACCGAAACCTGCTGATGCTTTACCAAACTGTCCCTGGCGCTTGTTGGGTTTGGTTACAATATTGATGGTCTTAATCGGCTGGCCGTCATCAAACCCGCTTAACTCGGATTTATCACTTTTTTTATCAAACAGTTGTATGCTCTGGATGACCTCGGCGGGAAGATTTTGCAGGGCTTTAGCCACATCATTACCGAAATACATTTTGCCATCTACCAAAATCTGCTTAATCGTTTCTCCCTGAGCCTGTACCTGCCCATTCTCCATAGTAATGCCAGGTAGTTTTTCTATTAATTCCTGTGCAGAAGCATCGGCGGTCGTTTTAAAGGCATCGGCATTGTATTGGGTACTATCACCAATTTGTTCGCCGGATGCTAGGTGACCTACAATTTTTACCTCTGTTAAGTTGTTGGACTCTTCTTCCAATAACATGTTGAGCACTTGCGATTGGCCAGGTATCACCATTACCTCTTTCAGTTCGGATTGAAATCCCATGAAACTTACCTTCATGACATAGCTTCCAGCCTTTATTTGAACCAACTGATAATTCCCTTTTTCATCGGCCGTTACACCTTGCTCAATGGGGCTCTTTGAGTTCTTTTGTAAAATGATGGTTGCCCCTGGAAGGGCCGTAGTATCGGTCTTGCTTTTTATAGTGCCTTTTAAAGTGCCTGTTTGAGCCTGGCACCAGCTTGGAAGTGTCAATAATAAATATAAAATAGAGGGTAGAAATAGCTTAGTCATAGGGTATAGGGTGGGTAAACTAGACCCATTGTTAGGAATAAGGATGGTAGAACCTCTTGTGGTAGCCAATATAAATATATACAATCCGAAATCGTTTACCGACGAAGTGGACAATTCCCAGACTATATTGAGATATAGCTTCCCCCAGTCGGATCGACTCTAACGATCAAGCCAGGCCTTAAAGGTTGGTGTGCGGTCGCTACTGACGACAATGTCTTCGGGGTTGGTCGGGCGTAATGCTACGGTAAGTCTTCCTTTAAAATAAGGCCTGATTTCCTGAATGGCATCCACATGGACAATATATTTGCGACTCACTCTAAAAAACAGGTCTGGATTAAGTGCTATTTCTATTTCTTCTAATGAAAAATCGACCGGAAATTTTTGTTTATCAAAGCTCACTAGAAAACTCACTTTGTCTTCGGAAAAAAAGTAGGCAATTTCTTCAGTCTTAATCGCTTTAATATGCGGTCCGTTCTTTACTAAAAAACGGGATTTATAAATGGGTTTTTCCAACGGCTGTATGCTTGGAGAAGTGGCAGCGGAATGCGCCTGTAAGAAGAGCTGTTTCATATCATCGAGCTTCTGAAAGCTATTAACCAATTGACCATATTTAACAGGTTTGAGCAAATAGCCCACTGCATTCACTCCAAAAGCCTCTAAAGCATATTGTTCATAAGAGGTCGTGAATATAATAGGACAGGAAATAGTGACGGTCTCGAAAATTTCAAAACACAGGCCATCCGACAATTGTATGTCCATAAAAATGAGATCAGGCATGGCGTTTTGATTGAACCAAAGTATTGCCTTCTCTACAGAAGATAGATGCACGAGCACCTCCATACTTGGACTGTACTGTACAATGAGCCTTTGGAGGCGCTCTGCAGCCAACGTTTCGTCTTCGATAATAATGATTCGCATGCTGAGTCTAAGGTATAATTAAAGGTAATCTAACATTGAAATGGGTTTCGTTCTCTATTATTTCAATACTTGTGATTGAAAGCAATTCATACCGTTTTATCAGGTTTTTTAATCCTGACTTTGCACTATAAAAATCCTTTTTCTTTAACTGTAAATTGTTTTTTACGGTGAGGTAAGCGGGATTATCTGAAAAAATTTCGATGATTAATGGGTTCGATTCCGTGGCCTTATTATGCTTTATCGCATTTTCGACCAATGCTTGTAAAGATAAGGGAGGAATCAGGTGATCATGTAATTCTTTTGAAACACTAATATGAATTTGCATCTGCTCAATAAAGCGAATTTTGAGCATATAGACATACGCTTCAATAAACTCTATTTCTGTTTTTAACGGAACTAATTCCCGCTCATTGGTTCTCAAAACATAGCGGTAAACATCCGAAAAATTTTCCAAAAACTCCTGAGCTAGTTTGGGTTCCTTGTCGATGAGCGAAGAGAGGATGTTGAGGTTGTTAAAAAGAAAGTGCGGTGATATCTGGTTTTTCAAAGATTCTAATTGAGCCTTCAAATTCTGACTTTGCAGCTCTTTGTTAGCACTGAAGTTTTTCTTCCATCTTAACATGAAATAGATCCCAAACTGAATAGAAAGTACGGGGATGATAAGTATAAGACCGTAAATATTGAGAACGATAAGCTGTTCCTGATCAGGTGGATAGCCCATCAGCTGGGTTTTAATGATGTAATAGCTAAGGTTTACGCAAAGCAGGGAGTAGACAGTACTAAGAAAAACCTGGATGTAAAATCGGCGTGTATCATAGTCGTCCCATGGATAATTTTTGTTGAGCCATACCGATATAAGCCGATTCCCATACCATAGCAAAACAATAACGCCAATGATCCAGAAAAGTCCCACCAAATAGGAGGCGGTGACCGTTGACCACAGCGTTAGATAAATCAAAGTGGCTAGGATCAGTACACCAGTTAGCCATAAGAGTATACGGATTTTGGTCAAAGGGATAGCGGTTAAAGTGCTGTATGAAACTTGTTAGGTAATGGATCTCAAAGGTACTATTTGAAATACACAATTTGAACCTGGTTCCAGGGTATATACTGGGGTTTTTCTGGATTGGTCCACATCAAAAATCCCCAATTTTTGTCGTTAACATCTGCCTGCCCACCCAGTACGATCTTTGTTCCTGAGTGTAACACGATTAAAGACTCTTGCTCATTTTTACGTACAATGGAGCGGATGCTTCCAAAGGGAATCCGGTAGTTGAGACCTTCTTTATAGCCTTCCAGCATATCGCTACCCCATTGCTCGTCGAGGTCGTACACGATTCGGCCAGTAATTTTTTCACCCCCATTCGTTTTTATCCAGCCAGACAGCGCTTCGGTGGGTTTGAAACTGTCGTAAGCAAGAAGTTTGCTGCCATCCTGTGCTTTGTCAAAGTTTACGTCTATAAAATCCTTCCATTTGACGGTGACCGCTCCCACATTCCTTACGAAAATAATAAGGCCGTGATTGGAAGTTCCTACATCATCGGTGTCGGTTAAGGTCATCTCCGTGCCATCGGAAAGCATTACAAGCGAGCTATTGTCCGTGATTCGAGCAATAGAAGAAATCTTCCAAAACCGTATTTTTTTGAGTACTCCATCCTCTTTTCCATCTAATATAGAAGAAGTCATACCTTCATCTTGATCCCATTTAACATAACCAGTCAAGTTTCCGTATCTCGTTTTTACAGTGCCATACAGTGGCTTCACAGTAGTAACTAGTGCCTTGCTTGGGGTAGCCTCAAACTCTATTTTATCAATTTTTTTCCAATCAATACGTTGCCATTTGCCGCTCGTGTTGGAGAGGTGAATGTACCTGCCGATGTCCTGGTATTTGTCACTCCCTTCCACATGAATGGTACTTCCGTTTTTAAGAGTTAGCAGGGCTTCCCGGTCTCCTTTGGAAGTGATGGAAGCGATGTCACCAAATCGGCAACTCAATCTATTGGTTCGGGAGGGATAATTGTTTTTCCATATTTGCATAAAACCCCACTCGATTTTTTCTTTTTTTTCCTGATCACTTAGGTTCTTAATTTCACTGCTTTTTAAAAATTTAAGTGGAGGATTGTCCTTTCTAAGCGTCATAAGTATGTCTTCCCAAAAAAGTTGTCGGTTTTTGCCTTGGATGATACCGTTTTTTACGGAACCGTCGGTAAGAGTCACTTTACCATATATAAGCCCCTGAAATGAATGGCTATTGACGCTAGCGCTGCATAAAATGACAAGAAGAAGTCCAGAGCAGATATAATGCCAAAGAACACTGAACTGTGGAGCTTTTGGTGAATTGTTATGGCCTAACATGTAGTAAAAGGAATTTCGAGTGTACAAGTTAAGTACTTTAAGTTTGTTAGAAAGTGTTTTTCCACCCAATCGGGATGTTAGACCACCTAATTGGAATTTCGGACTACTGATGCAAAAATTTGCCTCTTGGCTTGAGTTTTGAACTGTAATAGGCCAAAGTGAAGCGATTATTGATATTTTATACATATACTTCGCTTTGGGTGCTTTATCCAATCCTATGTTGAGACCGATTGGAAATGAGAATCATAGTTTAAGTATGCTCCAATTTTATTATCTTGTTGTTGTTTTATTATTAACACACTAATAATTAGGCATATATCATGAAAAATCTGGTTTGCACTTTCGCTGTAATGAGTTTTATCCTACTTTTCGGTTGTGAAGCCGACTTTCTCAAAAGTCCATCAAAAAGGATTGTAGGTACTTGGAGAATAAGTGAGGTGAAATTATTTGGGTTCGGTGGAGATAAATCCAGCCTTAAGTTTAATGATGGAAGTGTCAATTTTCTGGAAGATGGAAGTTTAGTATATATTAATTCTGATGGTACAGAATTCACAGGCAGTTGGCAAATAACCAGGGAACAAGTGGAGGATCAGGAGAAGCATAGTTTACTTCTTACTGCTGTTGATTTTAATGGTCAAAAGGTACTCACACAATATTATCATGATGTGACTTTTTTTAGCAGCAATCACTTCAAAGCGGATATTAATTTTGCGACCAAGATATATGTAACACACTTTAGAAAATAATTTCAGCCGAGGGGTATGTCCCATCAGGATAGTCGGTCTTCCAACATACTTTTACCAATTTCTGCTGAATCTCAATGAGTTGATGTTCCATATTATTATCAATAATTGTTATTTTGCACATAAGTACCTCTTTTTCAAAGTCATGTCGAGGTTTCATCCAAGGATGAGATGTGTGTACCCACCCTAAACTTAATCACTTTTCATTGAGAATGCAGTCGGCTTAGGGCTGCAAGATTATTTTTAAACAAGTGGTTAGAGTATGTTTTGAATTGGGATAAACTAACAATGATAGTCAGTCGCTACACTAGTTGATTCTCAAATCCAACAAATTTTACAAAAACCTATTTCACAAAAATGGTCGCTCAGATGACCCTACGACTCACAATGCGGTTCTCGGCCACGTCAATCTGTCGGATAATTAATTGCGAACAAAAGTTCCAGGACACATGCCAAAAGAACGCTACTAATTTTTATAAATTGGTTAAGAGTAATATTTCATAATCCAATTGTTGAATGTATGAATTCCAAACCTTTTTGATTGTAAAAAGCGTGCTTATTCATGCCTCGACTGCCTCTGATCGCACAATTTGCACATTTTATCTGTCTCATTTTTCATGCCACAAGAGTACCAACTTTAAAAATGCATAGAAAGTATGAAGTTCATCGGTAAGATAACTTAAAGTAACTCATGGGTATAAAGCGCTGTAAGTTTAACTAATTCAAGATATTTTAAAAAAATAATTAGACAAGCGGTACGGGTTAAGGGTAAATAACTTGTCTATTAAGTAATGAGCTGCTATGACTCATGGAAATCCATTTTTCATAAATATTTATCGTTTTGCAACAGCCTTTACTAGATACTGTATCGAATGATGGCCCAGCTTGGCCAGAAGATACTACTTACAAAAAGTCTATGAGCGACGACGAACAATTGATTCGCCTCGCATTTGCCCAGGATTCGGTGGTTGGCTGTGAGCTATTGTTTCGGCGTTATTTTGCACCACTTCGAAATCACGCCGTTCGATACGTCTTTTCTCGTGAAATCGCAGAAGATCTTGTGTCCGATGTATTCTGTAAGATTTGGGACAATAAGTTATATGAAGAAATCACTACTTCTTACCGAGCTTATTTGTTCAAGGCGGTACGTAACCGAGCACACAACTATGTGCTTTGGGAACTCAAAAAAGACAGCAACGGAACTGATGATGGTTTCACACTTGCAGATAGTTCGCCTGGTCCTGAATCCATTTTGCTATTAGAAGAACTGCGGTTAAGATTAGATCAAAGTATACAAGACTTACCAAATCAATGCAGGAAAGTCTTTTTACTCAGTCGCATGGAGAATAAAACTTATCGCGAAATCGCCGAAGAACTTGATTTATCTGTCAGAACGGTGGAAGTACACATTCGTAAAGCGCTGGCTTCAATACGTCAGATGCTGGACAAAGAATGGATGTGGATACTTATATTTTCCGGTATCCTTTAAAAAACTGCATCTCTGCAACTAGTCCTTCATTTACAACTTCTTTCATTATACAATGTCTGAGAAAATAACCCAGCATACCCTTTTCCTATTTTTTGAAGGGAGAGCTACATCACTGCAACGCAAACTCATCGAGGACTGGCTTAAAGATTCAGCCCATGAGGAATTTTACTTTGCTTCTCTAGAAATTTGGGAACGCAAGCACCCTCAATTGGCAGAAGAAACTGGGGAAACCCAAGATCGATTTTTTTCATACTTACGTGGACATACACCAACCGGAAAACCCATTTTGGCTCAACCTAAAAGGGCATTATTTTTAGGTACTATATGGCCAGGACGGCTATGGGCTGCGTCTATACTTTTAACAATTATTACTGGGCTAGGTTATGTTTTTAAAGATACCGTTCGATATCAAATATACACAACCGATTTTGGGGAGACTCGTTCACTTCAACTTGTTGATGGTAGTCGGGTTACGTTAAATGCAAATTCAGAACTTAAAGTCCCACGTTGGCTGTATGGCAAGAATGACCGTGAGGTATGGTTATCAGGCGAGGCTGAGTTTATCGTCACCCATACCTTAGACCATAGAAAATTTGTAGTTCGTACTCGTCCTAATTTGTCAGTTGATGTTTTAGGTACCGTCTTTTCGGTATATGATCGGGGTACTAAGGCTGCCGTTTCACTTTTGAAAGGTAAAGTAAATGTTCATTATCGCGCACAAGGCACTCCGCAACAGCTCATTAAACTCAAACCGGGCAATGAAGTAACCCTTGATGAACACGGGCAACTGGCCTTAAAAGAAAAGACAGATCCAGAATTATTTTCTTCATGGAAAAACCATCAGTTTGTTTTTGACAATTCGACACTGAGTGAAATACTCCAACTCATTCAGGATAATTATGGCGTAACTGTGAAGTTAACGGATTCAAGTTTAGGTCAAAAACGAATATCAGGAACATTTACAGCCCAAAGCGCGCATGAATTCTTAGGAGTACTCGCTCAAATGTATACTCTTGAACTGCAGCCAGACCATGACGATTTCCTATTGATTTCTCCCAATTAAACAAATATATGTATATGAAACGAACCGCTACCGTCCTGTATTTACTGCTCATGTTTGGGATTGGCTCCACATTGGGCAAACCAATCATTAATTCAAACATTCAACGCTCATCACCATCTGACGATGTATCTGCTCCTCGAAAACTTAAAGAAGTACTCCTTGAAGTAAAACAAGTCTTCAAAGTCGATCTTCTTTTTGACGAAGAATTGGTTGAAGGACTTGTTAGTACTGTGACGATCCAAAAGACAGGCCGAGTTGAAACCGTTCTGGATCAAGTATTGATGCCAATAGATTTACAGTATCGAAAGGTAAAATCACGAGCCTATATTATTTTATTAAAATCGAAGAGTAATAGCTCGTCAAACACAGAAGGAAAGAATAATGCAGTCAAAGAAATATCAACAAGGTCCATGCTCGCTAGCGTCGAACGTGTTAGTAGTACTCAAGTACCTGCAAGTGCGTTTACTAAGGTCAAAATAGCACGGATGGTGACTGGCATCGTAAGCGATAATATATCAGGAGAAGGCATACCCGGTGTTACCGTCTTAGTTACCGGTACCAACAATGGAACATTGACCGATAACAAAGGGCAGTACTCTATATCTGTGGAAGACAACGAGGACCTGATGTTTAGTTATGTAGGTTATATCAGTGTTCAAGAAACTATTGGAAATAGAACCCAGATAGACGTAAAATTATCACCTGACACCAAATCATTGGAGGAACTGGTTGTTGTAGGTTATGGTACCCAAAGACGAAAAGATTTGACGGGTTCGGTCGTAAGAGCCGATATTGAATCATTCCGGGAATCTCCAAACGTGTCTATACTTCAGTCGTTGCAAGGTACCGTGGCCGGACTAAATATAGGACAGGTAAACCGTGCTGGTGGTGAACCAGCAATGGAAATCCGTGGGAGAACATCACTTTCAGGCGAACTTAAACCTTTGATCGTAATGGACGGTGTTATTTATAGAGGTGATTTGACTAATATAAATCCAAACGATATTGAGACTGTTGATATATTAAAAGATGCAAGTGCTGCGGCAGTTTATGGATCTCAGGCATCCAATGGGGTAATACTTTTAACTACCAAAAAGGGATCTCAAACTGGAAAACCGGTGATCAACTACTCCAATGGGTTTACAATACAGAGCCCAGTAAAAGAATTCAAGACTGGCTCAGCGGAAGATTATCTATACAAAACAGAACTTTCTGATCTGTTTAACAGTAGGACGGCGCAGTCGGGCTACCAAGATAAGGCACCCAATTGGCAGCCTTCCACAAAGTTTAAAACTAGTGATGAAATATTGGCTTATAACCAAGGACGCTCGGCAAACTGGCATTCGCTATTGATCAACGAACAGCCTTTTATCCAGAATCATAACCTTTCCCTTTCCAACTCGAATGAATGGAATAATTACTATGTTTCTATGGGCTATACGGGTCAAACTGGCTATCTTAAAAATGAAGGATACCAGCGGATCAATGGTCGGATCAATCTTGATTCGAAGGTTACGACATGGCTCAATGTAGGTATTCAATCGACCGTTACCAAAAGCAAATACCTAGGGCAGACACCTTCCGCTGGGTTTCGTTATTTGTCTCCTTTCGCAACGCCGTATGACGAGAATGGGGAATTGATACAGATTCCAGGTGGAGGATCTGTTAATCCATTGATACAGATGGAGGCCGACTATGACGACGACCGGCTCAATCTGTTAGGAAACTTTTATGCCGAAGTGAATGTACCTTTTATTCCCGGCCTGTCTTACAAAGGAAATTACCTGATCAACTATAGCAGTCTTAACAACTATACATTTAGAGACTATGCGAGCAATTTTCAGGGACAGGGATTAAAAAACGAACAGTTTGATAACAATTGGTCTAGCGATCATATCCTTACTTATAAAAAGACTTTTAAAACCAAACATAGTTTGAATGTAACCCTGCTTTATGGGGTAGAAGAACGGAGCTCCCGTTTTACCGAAGCAAGTTCCTCTATATTTGTAAATCCAATATTGGGATACAATAGTCTTCAATCGGGAAGTGCGGATCAGCAGCGAGCTAATTCAGGTGCATGGAGGGAAGCTAGTCTCTACCAAATGGCAAGACTTAACTATGGTTTCAATCAAAAAT
>CAXBLH010000184.1:0-9930 GCA_963976315.1 uncultured Dyadobacter sp. | reverse complement strand
GGTTGAAAAAGCCTAAAAGGTTCCTCCGGCGAATCCGCGCGAATGTAACGGTATTCAGAAGACACGGTTGCCGCCGAACTTATAAATATATAATCACCTGATTTGGACTTACCCACGCCTATATAATTACTTGCATCAAATTCTTGGTAAACGATGGTATCGTTTATATTTTCACTTCCTAACCTATGCTTTTTGATTTTTTCAGTCAAAAGGGTTTCGGGATTGTTTTCCGTATAAAAGAGTGTTTGGTTATCATTGGCCCACACCGAATTTCCGTTGGTGGGAAATAAGGTCTCCGCTAAAATTTCCCCTGTTTCCAAATTTTTGATATGGATTTTGTACTCTCTTCTAGAAACGGTATCGACACCAAAAGCTAACAATTGATTATTAGGACTCATATTAAATCCGCTTACCGAATAATAGGAATGCCCTTCAGCCATTTGGTCTACATCCAGTAAAACCTCTTCCGCGGATTCGAGTGATCCTTTTTTACGACAATATTTAAAGTATTGGCCCCCTACCTCTGTTCTTGTATAATAGTAATAGCCATTCTTGAAAACAGGTACCGATACGTCATCCTCTTTGATGCGACCTTTCATTTCATGAAATAATTCCTGTTGAAAAATTTGGGTATTGCCCATTACTGAATCGGTATAGTCATTCTCTTGATTGAGATACTGAACCACTTCATCGGATTTTGGACCACTCGAAAAAAAATCTGCCATCCAATAATATTCATCGTTCCTTACATCGCCATGTAAGCCAGTATCATGATTTATTTGTTTCGCTATTGGAGGTGCAATGTGCTTTGTTGAATTCAAAATATAATTAGATTTTATAATAGTTGATTCCGTAAAATTATAAAAAAGCAGTTAAAGGATTATTGTTTCTGAGACGGTAATCATAAAAAACTATTTATTAGTATAATACTTTTTATATATTTTATATTTATAAATATATTCAATTCTTTTAAAAAGAATGTCGCCAGATACTATCTTAAACTTTTAAGCAAAGCACTATTTCAGTTATATTCTTTTAATACATTAATTACTTTTAGTAAGTATAAATTTAAATTATATAACTATTTATCATACTTTTCGTATGGATTAAACTTATTATAAATATTTTTCTTATCCATACTCATATTCTTATTATTCTTTAAATACATCGTATAAATATCATCCATTATATATTTACTAAAAGTAACTAGGATTTTAAAAGGACAGATAGCATAATTTGTATTATACTTATTAATTTAATTTAACTATCAATACATTTATAACTTTTAGTACTTTAAAAACTATACGGTTCACTTAGATGGTAATTTAATAGTGACCAGTTTGGGTCAAAAACGAATCACAACACATATATTTGAATTAAATATTTAAGCAAAACCAATGGAAAGACCTACAAAAAAACTTTTTCTTCTAGACGCAATGGCGTTGATATATCGAGCCCATTTCGCATTTATTAAAGCACCAAGAGTCACTTCAACGGGCATGAATACCAGCGCAGTATTTGGCTTTACAAATACACTTTTAGAAGTTTTGCAGAAGGAGAAACCGACCCATTTGGGAGTAGCCTTTGATACCTCCGCCCCTACTTTTCGACATGTACAATACGAAGCCTACAAAGCCCAAAGAGAAGCGCAACCAGAAGATATCACCATCGCCATTCCTTTGGTGAAAAAATTATTGGAAGCAATGTGTATCCCAATATTGGTTCTGGACGGCTTTGAGGCTGATGATATCATTGGTACTCTTGCTAAGGAAGCTGCTCTTGATGGATTTGAAGTGTTTATGATGACTCCCGATAAGGATTATGGCCAGTTGGTAGAAGAATATATCCATATTTATAAGCCGGCCTTTATGGGCAAGCCCGCTGAAGTCCTCCGGGTAAACGATATTTTGGAGAAATGGAAAATAGAACGTATTGATCAAGTGATTGATATTTTGGGCCTCATGGGAGATGCTGTGGATAATATACCTGGGATTCCCGGTGTAGGTGAAAAAACCGCCCAAAAGCTGATTCAGGAATATGGTACCGTTGAAAACATTCTGGATCATGCGGAGGACATCAAAGGCAAACTGGGTGAAAAAGTCCGGGCTAACAAAGAGCAGGCCATCTTGAGTAAGCAGCTTGCTACCATAGACCTAAAAGTACCCGTTCCTTTTGATGCAGAAGATTTGACGCTATGTGAGCCAAAAAGTGAATTAATTGTTTCCCTGTTTGATGAACTGGAATTCAAGACGCTTAAAAACCGTGTTTTGGGCGGACAGACTACCCTAGCGGTTCCGAGTCCCAAACAAAAGGTTTCCGAGGCTAAAGGGCAATTGGATTTGTTTGGTGGAAGCACGGATACCACGGTTAATTCAGAAACGGAAGCAAATACCATGTCCCTTTTTGAAAACCAAATACGAACTATTTCTAACACGCCACATCGCTATCACAGCATTGATACCCCAGAGTCAATGGAGAGCTTGGTAAATTATTTAAGTAAACAAACCCATGTATGCTTCGATACTGAAACTACCTCCTTGGATACGATGGATGCTGAATTAGTAGGTATTTCATTTGCCTACATTCCTGGGGAAGCCTTTTATATCCCTGTACCAAAGTCAGAAGAAATAGTGGCTCTCATTATTAAAATGTTTAAGCCTATTTGGGAAAACGAAAACATTATAAAAATTGGACAGAATATTAAATATGATATTCTTATTCTTAAAAACCATGGAGTCGAAGTAAAAGGTGCTTTATTTGATACTATGCTTGCTCACTACCTGCTAGAGCCAGACAAACGGCATGGCATGGACATATTAGCAGAGAATTATTTAAAATACTCCCCGGTATCTATCACCGAACTAATTGGAAAAAAAGGCGTGAAGCAAGGGAATATGCGAGATGTGGAAATCTCCGAAGTAACGGAATATGCAGGGGAAGATGCCGATATTACCTTACAATTATTCCAGGTATTTAAAAAGGAGCTTCCAAAATTTAATGCACAACAGTTATTCGATACGGTGGAAATGCCATTGGTGAAAGTATTGGCTAGTATGGAATATAACGGTGTAAAAATTGATACCGCCGCTTTGAAGGAAATGTCCAACGAATTGGAAAACGACATGAAGGAAACAGAAACCGCCATTTTTGAGTCGGCTGGAACTTCCTTTAATATCAACTCCCCCAAGCAGTTAGGAGAAGTTTTATTTGATAAAATGAAATTGATCGCAAAACCTAAAAAGACTAAAACTGGCCAATATGCCACTGGGGAAGATATTTTGTCGGCCCTTGAAAACGAGCATGATATTGCCCGAAAAATACTGGATTATAGGGAGCTTCAAAAATTAAAATCAACTTATGTGGATGCTTTACCAACTTTGGTAAATCCGAAAACTGGCCGAATTCACACCTCCTATAACCAAGCCGTAGCAGCTACTGGACGTTTAAGTTCAACGAACCCTAATTTACAAAACATCCCGATACGTACACCCAGAGGGCGGGAAATTCGGAAAGCCTTTGTTGCCAGCTCCGATGCTTTTAAAATACTATCTGCCGATTATTCTCAAATTGAACTTCGGATTATGGCGGCGTTTAGTGAAGATACCAGTATGATAGAAGCCTTTAATAATGGACGTGATATCCATGCAACAACAGCTAGTAAAGTATTTAAAGTCCCCCTGGAAGAGGTTACCACAGAGATGCGCCGAAAAGCAAAAATGGTTAATTTCGGTATCATATACGGTATTTCAGCTTTTGGACTAGGTCAAAGACTTTCGATTCCACGAGGCGAAGCTTCCGAAATTATCACTTCCTATTTTGATGAATTCCCTTCAGTAAAAGCTTATATGGATCGCGTGGTAAATAATGCAAGAGAGCATGGCTTCGTCGAAACCATTTTGGGGAGAAGACGCTATTTGGCAGACATTAATTCCAGAAATGCCACTAATCGCGGTTATGCAGAACGAAATGCCATCAATGCGCCTATTCAGGGATCTGCAGCAGATATGATTAAAGTAGCCATGATTAACATTCACGAATTTATTGAAAAAGAAAAACTAAAATCAAAAATGATATTGCAAGTTCATGATGAATTGGTATTTGAAGCGCATGTTGATGAAATTGAATGGTTAAAAGAAAAAGTAGACGAATTAATGCGAGACGCGATTAAGCTACCTGTTAAGATGGAAACCGGTATTGGAATCGGTCTTAATTGGTTGGAAGCGCATTAATATTACTTACATAGTAACCTTTATTAAAACCTGAGTCGTGGAATTGACTCAGGTTTTCTGTTTTAAAAGCAGGATATTAAACTTATAATCGCTATAACAAATAGCACGTAGGTAACAGCCCCCATTACCTATTTTTAATGTAAAAAACTTATTAGAGCCTCGGAATACAGGATATATTAACAAAAAAATAGTCTAAATTTACTTTTAATTGTAAACAATACACTTATTAAAAATGAGAAAAAACTTTTTTAAACTTTCCTTTCTCTTTTTGGCAACTCCCATGTTGGTGCTTGCACAAAAAGGGAATTACACCCCACTACCTTTAAAAGATTTAAGTGCTTTTGAAAACACTTCCTCTAATTGGTCTGTTAAGGGTGATGTTTCCGTCCTTCCATCTGCAAATGCCAAGTTAAAATCAAAACCTGGAGAAGGAATTCTTGTAGGGACTTCTGGCGAAGCTATTATCAGTAAAGTAAAGGCAAAGGACTTACGTTTTTCCGCTGACTTTATGCTAGCACCGGGTGCATCTGGTTACGTATTACTTCCCGGGGGGCAAAAAATTCTTATTTCAGACAGTTATAAGGATCCACAAATTGGTACCTCTACTTCTGGCTTTGCAGGGATTAGTCCTATCCAAAATGCTTCTAAAGCTCCGGGCTTATGGCAAAATATCGAGATAAATTTCGATGCTTCCCTTCCGGACAACCCTAAATCTTCTCGTATCAACACCCTAAAAATTAATGACGTAACTGTACAAGAGACCGCCTACCTTCCCGTAAATAAGCTACTGAATGCAGATGGAGAAAGTTTTGGATTTAAGGTCAACTCTGGTACCATGGCATTTCGTAACATCGGTTACCAGCTTTTAGAAAACAGCAAGCCATTAACGGTTAGTGATTTAAAATTTAAAGTTTATAAAGATTCGTGGGATTCAAAAACCTACGAAAAGCTGGATCATGAAGGCACTACCAAAATGATTACCCAAGAAGTAACGAATGGATTGAAAGAATTCCATTTGGTATATACTGGTGCCATAGAAGTCTCCGAGACAGGTGAGTACATTTTTACAACCATTTATTCTGGCCCATTGTGTACCTTGGAAATAGACGGAAAGCCGGTGGTTGAAGGCGGACAAAGTACTTCACAAGAGTCACATAGAGGAAATATCTCGTTGTCAAAGGGATCGCACTCCTTTAAACTGCATTATGCTCGTTTTCCTTGGAGATCGCCTGCACTTGGGCTAAAAGTAGAAAAGGCGGGTATTCGGGCATACGACCTTCATATGCTTTCCTCCTTACCAGTTCCTGACCCCAAACCCTATATGAGTGTTACGCCGGAAATGAAACCAGAAATGGTACGTTCCTTCGTTTTACTGCCTGGAGAAATAGCAAAACGAACCAAGTGTATTTCGGTGGGTAGCCCCAATGGCTGGAATTATACAATGGACTTGGATCGTGGCGCATTGGTACAAGCATGGCGAGGCCAATTTGCCGATGTTACAGAAATGTGGTACCAGCGTGGCGAACCACAATTACTATATCCAGCTGGACTCACGGTACCAGTATCTGGTAAAAGTTCTTTTGCAAAACTTGCCAACGATTCCACTATTTGGCCCGACTCTGCTAATGTGGCATTTAAAGGATATACCCTCAATGGGACAGGGTTTCCTGCATTTCGCTATGAAATAGACAATAGCATTGTGACAGACGAGCTAGTGTCATCCAATGCAGGTATCACCAGAACACTTAGCAAATCCAGTGGAGGTGAACTGTTTGCCTTACTAGCCGAGGCAAAAAAAATAATAGAACTTGAAAAGGGACTTTTTCAAATTAATGATGATTACTTTATTCGAACCGATAAAAAGAGCAAAGTAACTATTCGGAATAGCGTAAACAAACAAGAGCTCATATTGCCATTCACGAGCCAGATAAGCTATACTTTATTTTGGTAAAAGAGGTATTACTATTTAATTATCAAAGATTTATATAAGAAATGAAGAAATTAATATTATCAACCCTTGCATCCTTGGCCTGCGTTTCTATTTATGCACAGTCAAAGATCAAAAGCGAAGACGATTACTATCGTATTGTAACCATTCCTATCCCAGAAGAAGTAAAATTGGAAGTGGGTGGCTTAGCAACTTTGCCAGATGGAAGACTGGCCGTATCTACCCGAAGAGGGGAAGTATGGATGATCGGAAACCCGTATCTTAAAGGCAATGGCCGACCAACCTTTAACCGTTTCGCTTCAGGCCTACACGAGCCTTTGGGAATTCTATACCGTGGTAAAGATTTTTTAGTAACTCAGAGAGGTGAGGTTACTCGATTAGAAGATACCAATAACGATGGAGTGGCAGATGTTTATGATTCATTTGCCAAATGGCCACTATCGGGTAATTACCATCAGTACTCCTATGGGCCAGTTGCCATGCCTAATGGAGAAATGATTATTACCCTTAACCTGGACTGGATAGGACACGGAGCTAGTCAGTCGAAGTGGAGAGGTTGGTTACTAAAACTAGGAAATGACGGTTCATTAACACCATGGGCAACAGGATTACGTTCTCCATCCGGCTTTGGATCCTATCAAGGTGATATTTTTTATACCGAAAACCAAGGTGACTGGGTGGGTTCAGGACGCATGACGCACCTTGCAAAGGGTGATTTCGCAGGAAACCCAGCTGGATTGAGATGGAGCGGAGAACCAGATTCACCCGTAAAATTAAAACCATCAGATATTCCTGATACCGGTGAACCTTTGTACGACGTAGCGAAGCGAGTACCGGGCATCAAACCCCCAGCGATTTGGTTTCCACATACCATTCTTGGAATATCTACGTCAGACTTTAAAGAAGATGTCACAAATGGTCAGTTTGGGCCCTTTGCAGGGCAAATGTTTGTGGGTGATCAAGGACATAGTATCATTACTAGAGTCGACATGGAAAAAGTAAACAATGTGTGGCAAGGTGCTGTATTTGCATTTAAAGAAGGTTTTGAGTCTGGAATAATTCGCATGGTATGGGGGCTGGATGGCTCTATGTTTGTTGGACAAACTAGTAGAGGTTGGTCGGCTACGGGAAAAGAGCAATTTGGTGTGCAACGTTTGGTATGGACGGGGAAGATGCCCTTTGAAATGAAGAATATTAAGTCAAAAGCGGATGGTTTCGAAATTACCTTCACTCAGCCTGTTGATAAAGAGACCGCCAAAGACCCCAACGCATATCAAATGAACAGTTTCAATTATAAGTATCATCATACTTACGGAAGTCCAATCATTAATACGGAAGCGATCCCATTAAAGGGGATTATCGTTTCAGAAGACGGGTTAAAAGTGCGGTTAGTAGTGGATCCCGCCCACTTAAGAAAGGGATATATCCATGAAGTAAAAACCATGGGTATAAAATCAACGGAGAATTTATCCGTTCTGCATCCCACGGGCTACTATACCCTGAATGAAATTGCAACTACTGATTTAGCAAAAGAAAATCAGTTCACTACTAAGGTCGACAACGCAAAGGCGATGGATCATAGCAAGCATACCGCTATGGAAGTAACTACTACCCCATCCTCGAAAAAGCGCGTTACCAATATGCCAGCGGACTGGAAAAACAAACCTGATCAGGTAATCATTATTGGAACCATACCAGGTCTTAAATTTGATATTTCAGAAATTCAAGTCAAAGCAGGAAGTAAGGTAAAATTGGTTTTCAATAACAACGATGATATGCTACACAATTTGGTAATTACCAAACCTGGTGCTTTAAATGCGGTTGGAGAAGCAGGTTTGAATTTAGGATTGAAAGGATCTGCCTTAAATTACGTTCCTGACATGCCAGAAGTATTGTTTCACAGCAATATTGTTGAACCCGAAAAATCAGAAACGATTTATTTTGTTGCTCCGGAAGTACCAGGGACTTACCAATACGTTTGTACTTTTCCTGGCCATTATACCTTGATGAATGGAAAATTAAAAGTATCAAAATAATTTTTGATTTAATTATAGTAAAAAAAAAGGGTCTCGACATAACGTCAAGACCCTTTTTCATAAGCTCTAAGACACTTAATTCATTTTTACAAAACGAAATACCTTATTCTTATTTTCGTAACTCAAACGAATTAAATAACTCCCTTCTGGAAGCCTTTCTATGTTCACCGGTATTTTATTCCGCCCGTAGACAACGGGAGTTTCACTTTTGAATACGCGAATACCTGACTGCGAAATTGTTTCTATTTCGGCAACTCCTGAATTAATCGCGTTGAAATAGAGGTTTACAACAGAAGAGGAAGGATTTGGAGACACTACAAGATCGGTAATCTGGTCATAGCTCACATTTATTATCCTACTTTCAACATAAGTACCATCCAAATCAATTTGTTTTAATTGGTAATAATTGTTTCCACCATAGGGTGCATTATCAGTAAAGCTATATGCTCCTAGTTTTTTTTCTGTGAGACTAACTAATCCAATGGACTCCATCACCTTTGAACTAGCATTCATTCTCATAATTTCAAAACCTGATCCATTCTTTTCGTCAAGCACCGTCCATTCCAGTTGAATACCTGTTGCTATAACCTTACCACTAAATGTGGAGATATGGATTGGTAATGGATTGGGTCCAAAAGCCATAGATTGTGGCGTTGAAGAGCAATCACCTCCTTCAATTTGTAATTTATAGGATCCAGCTGGTAAAGTTTCTGGAAAGAAAACCTCTGGAGTATCATTTTGAAGGTAAACTCGGTTTTGATAAATTACCTGGCCTCCTGATTTATTTTCGATCACCTTCCAGTCAATGGAAGGAACATTTTCTCCAAAGAAATTAAACTTAATGGAAGTAGGTGAATCCGAAACGATTCTCACTAGATTCGGACCAGCAGTACAGGCATCACGATTCGTTACAGAAGTAATATTAAAGTCCGTTTCAGAGGCAGCTACTCTAGTATTGGAACACCCTGGTGTATATGCTGTTAGGGTATATTGTCCAATTGGTAAAACATTAAAATTTATTATCAAAGAATTACTGTTGGAAACTTCATTACTTCCGTATGCTACTTTCTTTGAATTGTCCTCGATATACCAAGACATGGTTCCTGTATAGGTTTGATTCAAATTAACGGTTAAACGACTATCCAAAACATTGGTTACCGACACTACAGAAGGTGCACTAGCACAAGGGTCAACGTAAACTGTAAATGAAAGAGAATTTACCGCTGAATTACAATCACCTCCTTGAATTTCAAGGTTATAATCGCCATTTGAAAGGGCCCCAAACGAGATATCTACAAGGTTACTGGTCAACTGTGAAGTTCTCCCAGAGGACAATTCCGTACTGCCAGATTTAATTTTCCAGTCAATATTGGAAACACCATCTCCATCAAATCGGAATCTTAAGGAAGTAGCCGTTATATTGGTAATAGCCTCGATGGTAGGTCCACGGCCACAATCCGCAAGAGGAGGATTAGTGTTGATGGTAAATGCACCAGAACTTACTGAAGAATTACAGTTACTCCCCGCTATTTCAAAAGTATAGGCACCTGCGGGAAGTGTAGAAAATGAGATGGATCCAACATTTCCAATAATTTGACTCGTCTGACCTGATCGTACCTCAGATCCATTTGATTTAACCTTCCAATTGAAAGAAGTAATCCCTATGCCACCAGTATAGGCAAAATTCAAGGAGGTATTAGTGATTGCGGAAATGATA
>CAXBLH010000183.1:0-9958 GCA_963976315.1 uncultured Dyadobacter sp. | reverse complement strand
TAGATATATATGAGTCCAAAAGTAGAGCGTATACCCATGTATTTAAAAAATTGTTAGAACCCTATTATTTGCAATTTTGAAATAGAAAAACACGAACTTTGTCTTAAATAAAAGTTAAAAGTTGCATCACCACTACGGTATGGCCGATAAAGAATTTCAAATATCTGTTTTAGTACCTCTATATAACGAAGAGGAATCCCTTCCCGAATTATGTGCATGGATTGAACGTGTGATGCTGGAAAATGACTTTACCTACGAAGTTTTATTAATAGATGATGGTAGCAAGGACCGGTCATGGCGGGTGATTGAAGCCCTTTCAGCTGCTAATAGTAATATTATAGGTTTAAAATTTGTTCGAAACTATGGTAAAACGGCTGCACTTCAAACTGGCTTTCAAGCAGCACGTGGGAAGGTGGTAATTACCATGGATGCGGATTTGCAGGACAGTCCAGACGAAATTCCGGATTTGTACCGTATGATTGCCGAGCAAGGGTATGATTTGGTTTCTGGCTGGAAAAAGAAACGGTTTGATCCTATCACCAAAACTTTGCCTACTAAATTATTTAATGCAGCCACTCGGAAAATATCTGGAGTAAATCTCAACGACTTTAATTGTGGTTTAAAAGCCTATCGGTTGGAAGTGGTACAGAATATTACCATTTATGGAGAAATGCACCGCTATATTCCGGTGATAGCCAAATGGAATGGGTTTTCGAAAATCGGCGAAAAAGTAGTACAACACCGTCCCAGAAAATATGGAACTACCAAATTTGGGTTAGAAAGGTTTATCTTTGGGTTTCTCGACTTGCTTTCGATAGCCTTTGTTAATAAGTTTGGTCGAAGACCGATGCACTTATTTGGCAGCTTAGGTACGTTAATGTTCTTTTTTGGTAGTATAATTGCATTTTGGTTAATAGGATCAAAGATTTATAAAATCTATATTTCTCATGAGCAATACCGAAATGTCACGGAAAATCCCATGTTCTTTTTAGCTTTGGTAGCAATAATAGTGGGATCTCAGTTATTTTTGGCAGGTTTTATTGGTGAATTATTTGTAAAACAATCCATTTCCCAGTCAGGAGATTATATCATTTCGGAACAATCGGGGGACAACACATTAAATAAAAATTGAAAAAGTAATACTTATTGAATAATTACATGATAGCGAACGTACACAAAGCCCACCCATGGCATGGGATTCCTTTGGGAGAAAATGCTCCTGAATTGGTAACGGCATTTATTGAAATAGTACCTACTGATACAGTAAAATATGAAATTGATAAAGCAACTGGATATCTTAAAATAGATCGACCTCAGAAATATTCTAATATAGTACCTGCGCTTTATGGTTTTTTGCCAAAAACCTACTGTGCTGAGAAAATAGCCCAGCTTGCTCGTGAACGTTCAGGAAGAGAAGTAACCGAAGGAGATGGTGATCCATTAGACATCCTTGTACTTTGCGAAAAGTTTATTTCACATGGTGATATCATGTGTGAAGCCAAGCCAATCGGCGGTATTCGCCTTTTGGATGGTGGTGAAGCTGATGACAAAATTATCGCAGTTTTGAAAGGCGATGGTGTTTATGGCCAGTTTAACGAACTGGATGAGTTACCGGATGGTATTGTTGAAAGGCTTAAACACTACTTTTTGACCTACAAAAACTTGCCAGGCGAAAAAGCACATATTGAAATTACAAATGTTTATGGGCGCGAAGAAGCGCACGAAGTAATTCAAACATCTGTAGAAGATTATAAGCATTCGTTTTACTGAGATTGAATACCGAAATTTTGGATAAATATTAGAGCCGTTCCAATTAGGGACGGCTTTTGTTTATGCCTATCTTTGTGCAAAATTTTAAAGAAATCCCAATACGCCGGTTCTGGTTTGTGAATTTTGCTGCAAACCCTCGTCAATAGTGTTTTAGGTTAAAAATCAGGTATGAGTAATTTAGGAGAAATAAAAAAACGCAGAACCTTTGCGATTATCAGTCACCCGGATGCTGGTAAAACCACACTAACAGAAAAGTTACTTCTTTTTGGTGGAGCCATCCAAACCGCTGGGGCAGTAAAATCTAATAAAATTAAGAAAACCGCTACCTCCGACTTTATGGAGATTGAAAAGCAACGGGGTATTTCTGTTGCTACTTCGGTGATGACTTTCGAATACCGAGATTTGTTGATCAATATCCTGGACACTCCTGGTCACAAAGACTTTGCCGAAGATACTTACCGGACGCTTACTGCCGTTGATAGCGTAATTCTGGTGATAGACTGCGTAAAAGGTGTGGAAGAGCAAACGGAGCGTTTAATGGAAGTTTGCCGAATGCGTAAAACCCCTGTAATCGTTTTTATAAATAAGCTGGATAGGGAAGGGCAGAACCCATTTGAACTTTTGGATGAACTGGAATCCAAATTAGATATCCGTGTTCGGCCACTTACTTGGCCTATTAACATGGGAGCAAATTTTAAGGGAGTCTATAGCATGTACGAGAAAATGCTGTACTTCTTTGCAATAAACAAAACAAAAATTGAACGGGATGTCGCCAAGATAAATTTGGAGGACCCAAGTTTGAAAAATCTTCTGGGTGAACGTGATGCCGATCAAATTACGGAAGACGTTGAATTGGTAGAAGGTGTCTATGATGAATTTTCACAGGAAGCCTATCAAAAAGGAGAGCAAGCGCCCGTTTTCTTTGGAAGTGCGATCAATAACTTTGGTATCAAGGAACTTTTGGATGCGTTCTGTGATATTTCACCTATTCCACAGCCACGTCCGGCGGACGTACGTAATGTAGACCCATTGGAGCCGAAGTTTACTGGATTTGTTTTCAAGATCCACGCCAACCTGGATCCTCGTCACCGCGACCGTATCGCTTTTTTACGCATATGTTCAGGTAAATTTGAACGAGGTAAATTTTATAAACATGTAAGGCTAAGTAAAGATGTTCGCTTTTCGAGTCCTTTTAGTTTTATGGCCTCCGACAAAAAAGTGATGGAGGAAGGTTTTCCAGGGGATGTTGTGGGGTTATACGATACGGGTCAATTTAAAATTGGTGATACACTGACAGAAGGAGAAATTCTACAATTTTCGGGTATACCAAGTTTTTCACCAGAAATATTCAAGGAATTAATAAACCTTGATCCAATGAAATCAAAACAGTTGGAAAAAGGAATTCAGCAGCTTACCGACGAAGGGGTAGCGCAGCTATTTACCTTGGACTTGGGTAATCGTAAAATAGTGGGTACAGTAGGAGAGCTGCAATTTGATGTTATTCAATACCGTTTGGAACATGAATATGGTGCTAAATGTCGCTGGGTCAATATGAGTATTTCACGTGCTTGCTGGTTAACCTCAGAAGATAAAGCGGTAATGAATCAGTTTATCCGACTGAAAGGAAACCAAATTGCTTATGATAAAGACAAAAATCCAGTTTTCTTGGCAGAGTCTGAATGGATGATCCGGATGAATCAGGAGAATAACCCAGACATTCAATTCCATTTTACATCTGAATTTAAGACGGAATTGGTTTAGAGCCAATTACATATCAAAAAATCCCCAAGTTCGTTGGAGCTTGGGGATTTTTTGATGAGCCTTTGTAGAAGCTTAGGTCGTTATTCAGTAACCTCATACACCAAGAGATGATTATAATAAAAGATTGGTTTTGAAGTATCGCTTTTAATATGACACCTTTCGCATATACTCTGCGATCAACTGCTCACTAGAATGACTGCTTTTGGATAAAGAATTTATAATATTTGCTTGTTCCTCCGCCGTCTTGTTCTGACTTAGTTTTTGTTTTGCTTGTAAGTCAGTTACTTCAATTTCGAATGCAACGATACCGTTGGCCATTTTGAATTTGTAATCTTCCGGTAGCGACTCCCATTGCTTTTGATAGGCTTCTTCATACTTCAAAATGGTTTTTTCAAGGATTTTCATGACACGCTCTTGTTCTGTTACAAGTTGACCTTTTCCGTAAGCATGAACCGCAATATAATTCCAGGTAGGTACATTTAACGTTTTTTCATAATGACTTGGAGAAATATAGGCATGTGGTTCTTGGAATATTACCAAATTTAGGTTGTCGTATATGTTTCTCCATTGATCATTTGCTTTGGCAAAATGTGAGATTAGGACTACTTTATCATTTCTGATTTCCACCAAAAAGGGAAGGTGGGTAGCAGTCGGAATATTGTTTATGGAAGTAATGATAGTGCCAAAGCTAAACCGCTTTATAAAATCAATAATTTCGGCGCTATCCGTGAGCAGATTGGTGTTGGGTATGTACATTTCAAAACATTATTTGACAATTCAAATGATTGCCGAAATATAGCTTGAAAAATGAAACCTCGCAAAAAGAAGGACTGAATGGTACTGTTTATATTTATTGAGAAATTAGTAGTGGCTTAGATAGGGGATACTGACCAAAAAAATAACCTAATAGCGAGCGTTTAATAGATTATTTGAAGTATCATACAGAAGTTTGATTTTTAGAATTGGCTTATGGTTAGCATATTCTTTTTTTCAATCGTTCAATCATTTGTTTCATTTCAGCGAGCTCGCGTTCCTGAGCTTTGATGATATCCTGTGCTAATTGTTTCACTTTGGAATCTTGTATATCGGCTCAACTGCTAGTCTGTATTGCAATTGAAAGATGTGGTATCATTGCCCTTAGCCATTTTAAGTCATCTATTGGCTTTTGTTCACGAACTAAATAAATGGAAATAGCCATGAGCGCAAGGCTCCCCACGATGATCGCTGCATTTTTTATTTTGTCCTTATACATTTTCTTCATGAACAAAAACATAATAATAGATATTCCACCAACTCCGATCAACGTCATATACATCCTTGTCCAACTAAATTAAACGTGGCTGAACTCGTAGGTATAAAATTCAGGGTAAGGTACATTGAAACCGCTGAGCAGATTAACATTTTAATAAAAGTGGCGTAGTTTGAGTTTTTTATAATTCAATAATTTTGAGTTTCAAATGAGGCACATATTATCGCCGCGAGGATGGCAATAATTTATAACCGAGGTTATTTTAAAAGTGCCAACTGTATTAACCCATTTTATCTGTCCGTCCTGATTAGGCCTGCATCAAGACCGTATGGTTATTGCAGAAGTTATCACCAGTTATATCTACAAAGACTAAAACTGACATTTCCTTATTAGGAATGGCTTTCCACAAAGGTTAATTTTTTACAAATTAATTGATCCGGAAATTGATAAATGCATTCGCTAACAATTTCAAATTAATCGTACCTAGTTGAAGAAAAGGAATTTATTAGTAGTAAACTTGGTAAGAGAATGGGGCTTTAATAAGGGGTTTTTATTGAGAATATTTTCTAACATCTCTCTGAACTATTGGTTTTTGACTAACGCCATTATCTCTGAATGAATTTTAAACGTATTTTTAAATTTATTCAAGTCGTATGCAGTGTTTTCCAAAACAATGACATTCAAATTTGATTTGGGGTAATAAAAAGAAGCCGAAGCAAATCCAGGTGCATAACCTAAAGCTCCTATTTGTACGTTTTCTTCTCCATCTAAAAATAGCAAACCATAGCCATATTCCACTTGATCAAAAATGGGGTGGACCCTGGTAGCATATCTTGTTTTCATTAAATCCAAGGTCTGCTTTTTAACTATCTTACCTTGGTGTAATAGCTGGTTCCAAGTGCTCAAATCTTGTGCATTTGAAATGAAAGCCCCTGCTGGTACAAAGTTGGAGAGGCTATTAGCGCAATAGTTTAATACCCCATTTTCTGTCTCTTCATAGCCATTTACAAGATTTTTGTAAGACAGGTTATTCGGGTGAAACGTGTTTTGTAATCCATGTTTTGTGAACAATTCGGTTGAAAGAGATTGGAACGAATGGTTAGTTATTTTTTCAAGGATATTTGCCAATAATTCATACCCTAATTGTGAATATTGGAATTGAGCGCCTGGTTCAAACTCTAACGGTTTGTCCAGTTCCTGTATTCCATGCGTATGTGTTAGCAACTGATGAATTGTAATTCTCTGTGCCCAAGGTTGGTGGAGTTCAGGTAAATATTTATCTATAGTATCGGTTAGTAAAATCCTGCCTTTTTCATATTCTTGAAGTACCAAGACAGCCGTAATTTGTTTGCTGATTGACCCAATTACAAATTGATCCTGCATTGAAATAGACTTTTTATTCTCAATATCAGCAAATCCTTTAGCTTTTTGATATAGAGTTTTAGTGCCTTTTGTAATAAGTACAACGCCGTTAAAATTGCTTGGATTTATTATCTTATCCAGCTTGGCCTTGAATACGTCATTATTGCCATGACTTTCTTGTCCAAAAGTGGGATATAAGACAAAAAGTAAAATTGCGAGGAAAGAGATTGCCGTTTTAATAGGAAGTAGTCGTTGCGTAATTTAGGATCATGTCTTGCCAAAGATAGTTACTGCGAGATTAATTCTACTTGTTTTTGATTTTCCTTTAACATTTTTACTCCTTCGGCACGGGTCATATACGGGGTTCCTTTTGTTTTGTGGTTGATACTGCTGATTTTTTGGAGTAGGCTAAGGTGTTTTATGATCTCTTTCCAGGCAAAGAAAATACTATGTTTTGGGTCATAAATATGAGTGGGTTCACTACCAGCACCGTTTAATTCGATAATCGAAAAATTACGGCCTTCTCGTAACTCTTCCCATGTATTAAATTTGATGTCCATTCGACCAAAATAAAATTCCGGAATTTCTGAACAAACCCTGTTCATCATGTCTTGCAATGGGCCATCGGCCATAGCAGATAAATCCAAAAACTTAGAACCCCTACTATGATTACCATAAGGTACTAACACTACTTCTTCGCCGTGCTTTAGGACGTTTTTGAGTTGAGCCCCATAGGTTTTACGAAGTACAGGGAGTTGCAGTAGAAAACGTGGTTCTTGGATGATTAGGGCTTCCATCGTACGGTTACCATCTCCTGTCACTTTTAGAAATTCTTTACCGACTATTCCAGTAATCTTTCCGGTTTTTTTAGTCGGGAATCGGTAGTAAAAAATGCCTATTTCTTGTTCGAAGGCTACGAATTCCTGAATCAGAAAATCTACTTTAGACTTAGCAATATATTCCGTTAATTCAGATTTATCTTTTACTAACTTTACCTGCATCCCACGTTGTCCAATATCAGGTTTTGCAATAAAAGGGAAAACGATACCATTTTCATGTATCACCTGAAGTACGCCCTCGGCACTACTTTGAGGGGTAAATAGACATGTTTTAGGATAATATTGCTGTGGAATAAGGTCGTAGATCTCCTTTTTGCTTTCTAACAAAAAACCGCCATTTTTAATAAGCGTATTAGCGGCATTAAAGAAAAAAAAAGGAACGTGCTTTGGCAGCAAAATACAAATAAAATGGAATCATTGGGATATATACTACATTAAAAGACCAATATTCCCAATGTGTTAATTTGATAAAAAAACGCCTTAAACTCAGAAGCACTTCACTCATAAAACTGTATTTTCGATTAATCTCTCCTGTAAATGATTTGTTATTAAGGTGTAATTTTGATCATTTTTGAGATCATGATAGGTGAATTTTTGTTCCCTGTTGTGTATCATGATAGACGAAATGCTCACTGTGGATACTTGATTTTCTCTATTCATAATTAAATCATTATGCGAATCTCCGTCGCCTGTGAAGCAATGGAAATCAATAATGGCTTGTTGGTTTGGTAGGTTGTTTTTTTCTAGCCAATTTTCAAACCATTTTTTGCGTTTGCTGGAAATTGCCTGATTATATAAAGTTGCAGAGGACCAAATGTAGGGTAGACTAGCATCCAAAGTTTGATTACTTCTTTTTTGTCCATCCCATCTACATTCGTACAGATGATTACTACAAGCAAAAATGATGGTAAATGGTTCAATACCAAATAAATTGTAATTCTCAAACTCAAAAACAGGGTCATTGCTCGCAAGTAAATCGAGAAAAACCAAGCCACGGCTTCTTCGGTACGGCGGATTGGGGATATGTGCGTGAATGGCCCCGTTTAATAATACGGCTGTCTCCCCGTTATTCTTTGAAGCTATCCAAGTTCCATTGGCATTTTGATCTTTGGGGTAGGTGATCTGTAACAAGCCATGTTGGTATGTTTTTGGTGGGAGGGCATGCTTACGAGTATGCTGTTCGTCACGATTGGAAGTCAAAATGTAACCTTCATGAATAGGTAAAAATGTTACTGTACACATACTTTAATGAAATTATTTTGCCAAAACAGTTAGGTTTAAAGTAAGATTGTCCGACAACGTAAAGCTTCGGCCGCCTACGGAATAGTCTCTACGGTTCAAAGGTAAGGTGCCTTTGAAAAGAATCCCACCCTCTTGTGCATTTGCGGTAAAAGGGAAACTGATATTTTTGGTGGTATTTTTGATCGTTAATTTACCCTCTACTATATATTGGCCTGGCTTTGTAGCAGTCACCTTTGTGCTGGTGAATTTTATATTTGGATATTGGCTTACATGAAAATATTCTTCTTTACTAAGGTGGCTATCCCGTAAATTATTATCGGTATCCAGTGATTTTGTCGGGATTTCTATATCAAACTTTGCCGATGTTGGGTTTTTCAAATCAAATACGATAGTTCCCGAGATATCCTTAAAGTATCCAGTAGTATTGATTCCAAGGTTTTTAATTGTAAATGCTATTTTTGAACTAGCTGCATCTGGTTTTAAGCTTTGTCCCATACCCATCGTTGTGATAAGTACCATTAACAAAAGCGAGTATTTTCTGGTGAATCTATACATTAGAATTGATGGATTAGATCTGTTTAATTTATAAGTGCACTCCCGAAAAGGACGTTATATTGTTGACAATGAATAAGCACATATTTAAAGGTGTTGAAATTCACCGTGCCATTTATAGCATATTGCTGGGAACCACTATTTTTCTGCAATTTTCCTAGGTCAATAAAACGGGTGGCTTTTAAATCAGCGGCCAAATAAACATGTAAATCTGGGCCATTATTTACGGAGAAATTTTCTAAAATTAGGGTGGCACTGCTATTGGTTTCCGAAATTCGAGCTGTACCCGTTACAGTTTCCCCAGGAGCCGATACAAATGTACCCGGTTTTGTATTAACGGGATCTGTTTTGCCTGTACTATCTTTTTCTGTATTAGTAGGGTCGATTAAAGAACCGTCCTTACTCTTACCGCATGATAATGAAACCCATAGTACTACAATAAAAATGACATAACTTTTCATAGTTCAAAACTGATAGGAAACACCTAAACCAAAGTTATTGGCTTTGTTACGAAAGCGATTGATTCGGGTACCATCAAAAGCAACTTGCTCTATATTAGTGGTTTGGTATTCGGTGAATAAAAATTGATAGATTGCTCGTAATCCCCAGTTGCTATTAATTTGATAGCGTAAAAAGAACTCGGAATTCAAGGAACCGCGGTCATGATCGCCGGTTAAAAGAACATTGAAAGCGGTGGGTTTAGTCACTGGCTCAGTACTGGAAATACCGTTAGTACGATATACAGAAGAAGATTTTCTTCCAAAAGATGCCCCAATAAGATCAATATTAAATCCTCCAAATAAGCGAGCATTGAAATGATATCCCAAGTTGATAGTAATATTAAGGGCGTTAACAAATGGCCTTTGAACCGTGATGGTATCCCAGTTCTGGGTTTCTTGTCCGGCAAAAAATATTAAAAATGGCGTAGTGAAAGAGCGTGTCAATCGAGCGGGACCAGCGGTAGTATAGTCCAGTTTTTTTCCAAAGGAATTGGTGAGTCTAGCACCTAGACCAGCTTCCAATTTGCTCCTTTTGCCAAACTTCCAATTATAGTTGTAAGAAAGAGCAGAACTCCCTTGAGATTTTCCTATGGTGGCTGCGAAGTCTACCAAACTACTTGTTTTCGGCGAATCAGTTGACTGACCATCACTAATGGTAAAGCTCGATAAAATCGCGAGGAAGG
>CAXBLH010000182.1:0-10023 GCA_963976315.1 uncultured Dyadobacter sp. | reverse complement strand
ACCAATCGCAAAAGAAAATGCAGACGATGCCTTTGCGGCAGCGGCTTGTATAGGTTGCGGTGCTTGCGTTGCTGCATGTAAAAACGCTTCTGCAATGTTATTTGTATCTGCAAAAATTTCCCAGTTGGCACTATTGCCACAAGGCCAAGCAGAACGTACCATTAGAGCCGAAAAAATGGTAGCTCAAATGGACTCTGAAGGATTCGGAGCTTGTACCAACACCTACGCTTGCGAAGCAGAATGTCCGAAAGGAATTAGTGTTGAAAACATCGCAAGAATGAACCGTGAATACATCGGTGCCAAACTTTCTTCATCGGAAGTTTAGTATTGATCTCTATAAAAATTTAGTGTAAGGCGACTGGTAACAGTCGCCTTTGTTTTTGAGGATTTCGGTAATCAGACTACTATAGATTTAAAAATAGATCGTGCTGTTTTAAAAGGAGGCATGCAGCTACGCTACTTTTTGAAAGTAGCTGTAACAGGATAATGGTCAGAGAGATAAGCAGTATCGCTACCATTGAGCACTTTGGCCGTGGTACATTGGCTACTCAAATTTTCGGAAACTAGAATATAGTCTATGCGTTCCATTCGGGATTTGAGTTTAGCGCTGGATTCTCCATTTACTGTTTCCAAAGAGCGTGCAGGAAAAGAACCTCTTTCTTGGATTCCGTGGCTGAATTTTTGAACCACATCGTACAGGGGTAATCCCAAAAATTTGGAAATAACCGAATAATCCAGTCCACCATCAATTATATTGCCTGCCGGTCCCTTCCCAGTATTACTATCTCGAAGTCGTTTTAAGAACTCACCGTCGGTGTTATACAAATCAGCATCCATGGGGGAATGAGCATTAAAGTCTCCTAAAACGACATATTTATCATTCGATTTGGCTATTTCTAGAATTTTTTTGGCAAGAATTTCAGCTTCTTCTCTTCTTCGTCCATAGCTTCCTGGATGTAAGTGTACCACCAGAAAATCAATTCCATTTGAAACACAATGCAAGGCACCATGATGCATACCCTCCATTATTTTTTCCTTTACCTCAATGGGGTAGCGAGATGTAAACCCTACGGAATAGCCGGTTGTTTTAAGTAGTACAGAATAGGGATGTCCCCATACTTTGGCATCCTCTTGCAGCTTAGCCGGGGTATATTGGCAGAGCTCCTGTAGGGCTACAAAATCGGGTACTTGCCCCGTGACCCACTCCTGGTACTTTAATCTACGGGTACTATCTTTACCCCAATCAAACCCATTCCAGATATTATAGGTAATTACTTTAAAGTCTTGGCCCAGAACCAAAGTACCTGTGAAAAATAAAATGACTGTTAAACTTAATAACTTTTTTTTGAACATATCTGAAATGGGTTTTTTGGTTAGGCTAATCGCGCTAATGCTTCTTTTAAAGTGGCAATTTTTGCTTCTGCATCGGCTAATTTTTGTCTTTCTTTCTCTACGATATCTCCTTTTGCGTTTTGAACAAAACGCTCATTCGACAGCTTTTTGGAAACTGAATTATGAAAGCCAAGTGTATATTCAAGTTCTTTGAGTAGCTCAGCTTTTTCCTCTTCAAGATTTACTTCCGATTTTAGATTTACAAAAAACTCGTCCGACTTTACCCTAAAAGAGGTTCCCTCACCTTCGTTTTCAACGAATTCCAATGTTTCTAAGTTTGCCAACTTGGTAATTAACGGAGCGAGTGTGGTATACCGCTTGGGGTTGTCTGTTAAGATAGCAAGTGGTAAAGCAATTTTTGGGCTAATATTTTTATTGTTTCTCAAATTCCGCACCGAAGAAACTACTTCAAACAATATCTCGAAATCTGCTAAAATAGCATCATCAACGGTTTGGTAGTTTGAAGGATATGGCTGAATACAGATTGAATCATTTTCTTTTCTTTCTCTAATATTTTGCCAAATTTCTTCACTTACAAACGGAATAAATGGATGGGCCAAACGCATTAACTTGTCGAAAAACTCTAAAGTAGCTTCAAACGTTTTTGGGTCAATGGGTTGTTCATAGCCTGGTTTGATCATTTCCAGGTATTGCGCACAGAAATCGTCCCAAATCAATTTATAAACCAGGTTAAGTGCATCCGAAATCCTGAATTTTGAAAAGTGATCTTCTAATTCAATGATGGTACGATTCAGGGTAGCGTCGAACCATTCCGTTGCAAGCGCAGAACCCGTCGGCATTGCGAGTGATTCCTCAACGTTCCAGCCTTTGACCAAGCGGAATGCATTCCAAATTTTATTACAGAAATTACGTCCTTGCTCTACCAATTTTACGTCATAAGGCAAGTCATTTCCGGCTGGTGAACTAAATAGCATACCCGTACGAATACTATCGGCACCATATTGGTCTATCAAATCAATAGGATCTGGTGAATTTCCAAGTGATTTGGACATTTTTCGGCCTTGTTTGTCACGAACAATTCCAGTCAGATATACATTTTTGAAAGGATAATTGCCTTTATATTCATAACCTGCGATGATCATACGCGCCACCCAAAAGAATAAAATTTCAGGAGCTGTTACCAAATCGTTTGTTGGATAGTAGTAATTGATGTCCTCGTTTTCAGGGTCTTTAATACCATTGAAAACGGATATTGGCCAAAGCCAAGAAGAGAACCAAGTATCCAATACATCTGGATCTTGCTCAATATCTTCTTCTGTCAGGGCAAATAGTTGCAAATCGTGTTGTGCCTTGTGAAGTGCTTCCCGTTTGGTTTTGGCAACAATGCAGGTGCCATCCTTCAAATAAAATGCAGGAATTCGATGTCCCCACCACAATTGACGGCTGATATTCCAATCACGAACATTTTCCATCCAATGGCGGTAGGTATTCTTGAATTTGGCAGGTATTAATTGAACGGTATCGTTCATTACATTTTCAAAGGCAGGCTTGCTGATTTTGTCCATTTTCAGGAACCACTGTTCCGAAAGGCGTGGTTCAATGACTGCGTCAGTTCTTTCGGAATGGCCAACATTGGACTTGTACTCTTCCAGTTTTACTAAGTTGCCGGACTCCTCTAATAATTTGATTATTTTCTTGCGAGCAATAAAACGGTCTTCTCCAATAAGGATTTGGGCTTTTTCATTCAAAGTCCCATCTTCGTGGAGTAAGTCAATGATGGGGAGATTATGCTTTTTACCAAGCTCATAGTCATTGGTATCATGAGCAGGTGTTACCTTTAAGCAGCCTGTTCCGAACTCCATTTCAACGTACTCGTCGGCAATGATAGGTATCTGACGATTCACCAGTGGTACCAAAACCGATCGGCCTACTAAATCCTTATATCTTTCATCATTTGGATTGACACAAATAGCCACATCGGCCATGATGGTCTCAGGTCGTGTAGTGGCTATAATAATTCCCTGATTCTCCTCACGTCCTCCATTTTTGTCCACCAAGTCATAACGAAGATAAACCAATCGCTGGTTTACTTCTTTCATGATTACTTCTTCGTCGGACACTGTGGTTTTTGCTTGGGGATCCCAGTTTACCATGCGATGTCCACGGTATATTTCCCCTTTATTATGAAGATCAATAAATACATCAATTACGGAATCGTACAAATCAGGCTCCATGGTAAACCTGGTACGATCCCAATCACAGGAGGCTCCCAGTTTTCTCAGTTGCTTTAAGATGATCCCGCCATATTTGTGTGTCCATTCCCAGCAATACTCGAGGAACTCGTCACGGGTAAGATCTTTTTTGTTGATACCACGCTCTTTGAGCATCGCAACCACCTTAGCTTCCGTGGCAATGGAGGCATGGTCAGTACCGGGTACCCAGCATGCTTCCTTACCTTGCATTCTTGCTCTACGGATCAAAATATCCTGAATTGTATTATTAAGCATATGCCCCATGTGCAAAACCCCGGTAACGTTGGGAGGGGGAATGACGATGGTATAGGGTTCTTTATCAGGATTAGGTTTGGAATTGAAATATTGATTATCAATCCAGTAAGAGTACCACTTGTCCTCTATTTCCTGCGGGGCATATGTTTTGGAAATCATTATATAAGAAGTATTAGCTTAAATTGCTCGTTATTGCATTAAATAACTGGCAAGTTATGATTTCAAAGGCACAATTTCTAAAATTTATACATCCTTCCTGTTTGGAAACCAAATAGAAAACGTACTACCAACCCCAGGCTTACTCTCTACTTTTATGGTTCCTTGATGTGCTTCCACCATCTTTTTGACATAACTCAAACCTAAACCGAAACCTTTGACATCGTGTATATTTCCAGTAGGAACCCTATAAAATGTTTCGAAAATACGCTGTAACTGTTCCTTTTTTATTCCAATGCCCTGGTCCGAAATTTCGACTAATATTCCACCATTTTCATTTTTAGTAGCAATCTTAATTACCAAGTTATTGGCGGAGTATTTAATGGCATTGTCTATCAGATTTTTGAAAATATTTGAGAGGTGGATTTCGTCCCCATCAACAAGTTCTTCTTCCGCTTCGAAATCAACATCTACCTGAACATTACTCGTTTCAAACTGTATGGCAAGGCTGTTTAAGTCACTGGTAATTTGATCTTGAAGGTTAACGGGCCCAATTTTTAATTTAATTTCTCCTTTATCAAGCATAGCCATTTGGAGCACCTTTTCTACATGAATTCCTAGTCGCTTGTTTTCATTATGAATAATACCCAGATACCGATTTAACCGGTCCTTATCGATGGCTATATTCGTGTTTTCATAGGCCATATCCGTAGCTAGGGCAATCGTTGAGATAGGCGTTTTTAGCTCATGGGTCATATTATTAATGAAATCATTTTTAATATCAGCCAGTTTTTTTTGACGAATGATGGTAGAGACAGACATATAGAAACAAGCCATAACCACCAGTATTAGTATGCCGGATCCACCAAATAATATGCCCATATTACTCAGGATGTATTTTTCCTGATCTGGGAAATATACGAGGAGCATGTTTTTTCCTGAAACTATTTCATTGGGAAATAACGATGCTTGATAGGCATTGGTTTGCCAGTCGTTTATGTTTCTATTGGATGTGGAAAATAATAAATGCTCTTGACTGCTCTCTTTCACTGCGAATTCAAAGGGAATAGTGATGCCATTTTCACTTAACTCTTTTCGTAGCAGGGTGTCGAGTAAAAAACGGTTGACCCGTTCTCCAATGGGCCTTTTGGCATATATCATATCTTTCATCACGTCACGGAGTAGCGAAACCCGGTCGGGCTCTTCAGCTATTTTATCCAATTGAGCCACTTTTTGAGAAACACTTGTTTGCGCATCTGAAAGAGGACTTTTTGCTTGTCTTTGTGCTGTTTTTGACTGATTGCCGGCAAATGCTTCTGAAAATGCCTTTCCTATTTTTTTCTCGTCGTCCATTCTACGCCGCATAAATTCATCCATGCCAGCTGCACCGAATCGTTGTGCTTCAAAGAACTCTTCTATGACCTGTTGTTGGTAATCGGCGATTATTCGAAAATTGGGGCTCAATACATCAGTTGGAACCGCTTCACGGCTGGCTTCCACTTGTATTTCTTCCCCGTTTGGTCCAATAAAAATTTGAATACCGCGCTGTGGCTGTGGCGTTTGTTTTGCTGGTACAGGAACCGTTTTCTTGGTTTTAAGTGGTGTATTTCGCAGTTTAGTAATCCGGTCAAGTTTTGTTTTTTGCTGCTCAGTTTCGATGCGGCGCTGTAACAAATACATCATTTCTTGTTTCTCTAATCGGTGTATTACTTCTTGTACAGATTCCGCCACCTTTTGATTGAATTGATCATTTCTTATTGTTTTAGCTTCATTTATCCAGTACCATTGCAGGCCTACCAGCCCAACCATAGCCATACACATGAAGCCAATAATTATTTGAATTTTTCTTTTAGTCATAATATATATGCATTAAATGCAACCTTCACTTCTGGTAATGCATCTTTCTTAATAGTTACAAATTTAAGAGATACCGAAGCGTTAGTTTAGCTTTTAACAATTTTTAACAGCGCTGCTATTCAGTAACTTATAATTTTGTTCTGCTACTTGTCACTTTAAATATTATTAGTCATGAAATACAAAATGGTTACTAGCTGGATTTTAAAACCTTCGTTTCTGATGTTTCTGGTTGCTCCGGGACTACTTTTTGCACAAAATGTAGAGAAAGAGGAAACCCGAATTACCATTAAAATTACTGAAGACCAAAATGGGAAAACAAAAGAAATCGAAAGAGTCTACACGGTTCCCCCTTTGAACGAGGCGGATCGACAGGAATTTGTGAAAAAGGTTTTGGATTCCCTAAAAGTGGATGGTAAAAGGCAGATGATATCGATTACAGCAGACGATGAGACTTTTGTTCGGGTGGATAAAGGAGACAAAAAAGGGGGTGAAAAACGGGATAGAAAGGCAGTTGCTGATAATAGAGAAACGTATAGGTATGATTTTAAATTTGATTCTGACGATATGAAACGTCATTTGAGAAATTTTGAAAGGGAACTTAAGCCTCGTGCCGAAGAGTTTGCTCGTGAAATGGAAGGCTGGGGGGATAGGATGGGGGATTTTTGGAATCGTGAAGTGGGGAAGCCTGCAAACATTAAAGGATTGAGTGTCTTTACCAATAAGCCAAACAATGGGATGTTGAATGTGAGATTTGTGGTTCCTTTAAAAGGCGATGTATCTATTTCTGTAAAAGATACAAAAGGCAAAGAAGTAGGGAAAAAGGAGCTAAAGGACTTTCAAGGCGAGTTTGTAGGGCAAGTGGAGTTGAAGAAGAATGCGGTGGGAACCTTATTTGTAACGGTGGTTCAGGGGGAAGATGGTACTGTGAAGCGGGTGACTTTGCCTTGAAAAATAGAAGCAGTAAAATTTTGAAATCCCCTAGGCTATTTTGCCTCAGGGGATTTTTATTTTAAAATATTGAGTAAGAATTAGCTGTCATATACTAAGAATTGTAAATTTGCCGGAAACATCATAGACCGCGACACCCAATCTTTAATAAGCACCTATGCTAAATCTTATACTATTTGGACCTCCTGGAGCAGGTAAAGGCACCCAAAGTGAAAAAATAATTGCCAAATTCAAGTTGATACACTTGTCAACCGGCGACTTGCTTCGATCCGAAATTCAGGCAGGAACCGAGTTGGGGCTAAAAGCCAAAACACTCATGGATCAAGGGCTGTTAGTGCCCGATGAAGTAGTTATTGGAATGATCGAAAATAAGTTAAAAGAGCATTCCAGTGCAGCTGGCTTTATTTTCGATGGTTTCCCAAGAACAGTGAAACAAGCCGAGGCTTTAGATAACTTGTTGGCAAATTACGACGAGACGATTAAAGTAATGATTGGGCTTGAAGTAGATGATCAAGAGCTACTGGCACGGTTATTGAACAGAGGTAAAACCTCGGGCCGGCCTGACGATCAGAATGAGGTTTTGATAAGCAAAAGAATTCAAGAGTATAATAGCAAAACAACACCTGTTGCAACCTATTACCGTACTCAAAACAAATATGTAGCTATTAATGGTATCGGAGAGATAGAGCATATTTTTCAGTCGATTACTGAGGCTATCGGTTAATTAACCGGTTTCTATTTCAATTTTATTACTAAATATGGCTTCCTCAAATTTTATTGATTACGTTAAAATAAATGCAAAATCCGGCGCTGGTGGTGCCGGTTCAATGCATTTTAGACGAGAAAAACACGTTGAAAAAGGAGGGCCCGATGGTGGCGATGGAGGACGTGGTGGACACGTAATTTTGAGAGGTAACGTCCAGCACTGGACATTGTTACACCTTAAATATACCAAACACGTAAAAGCATTTAATGGTGTGGCTGGTGAAGGCGGTCGCCGTAAAGGGGCGGAAGGAAAGGATATTATTTTAGAGGTTCCTCTAGGCACTATTGCTAGGCATGCTGAAACCGGCGAGCAAATGGCAGAAATTACCGAAGATGGACAGGAAGTAATCTTACTTCGTGGAGGACGTGGAGGTATGGGAAATGACCATTTCAAATCTTCCACCAACCAAACACCCCAGCATGCACAACCAGGAGAGGCTGGACTGGAAGAGTGGATTATTTTGGAATTGAAAGTATTGGCGGATGTTGGACTGGTAGGTTTTCCTAATGCTGGTAAGTCTACATTACTCTCTGTGGTTTCAGCTGCTCGGCCAGAAATTGCGGCTTACCCATTTACCACTTTGGTACCCAACTTGGGTGTAGTGGCTTATCGTGATTTCAAATCCTTTGTAATGGCTGATATTCCCGGAATAATTGAAGGGGCTTCACAAGGCAAAGGGCTAGGCATCCGGTTTTTGAGACATATTGAACGAAACTCAATTCTCCTTTTTATGATTCCAGCAACCAGTGAGGATATCATGGAGGAGTATAAAACATTGATAAACGAGTTGAAATTATACAACCCGTTGCTACTGGATAAAGAAAGGATACTTGCAATCTCGAAAATGGATTTGCTTACTGAGGAGGAAAAGTCCGAAATCGAAAGCAGAACTCCTGATAATATTAAAACCCTTTTTATTTCTGCAATTACGCAAGATGGAATTGGACAATTGAAAGATGCTATATGGGCGCTTTTAAATACCCCGTTATCCGAATAGTAAGTTTTTGGGATGAGAGACAACCATTTTTAATTTATTTGGTCTCATGTTTGAACACTTTTGTATTGTTTATCAGGTTGTCGAATGAAATCAATAGAATCCCTTAGTTTCCGTTTATTTTTGTTAATTATATCATTTAATGGCTATGCACAGATAAATATTGATTACCCACTGGAAAGGTCTGTCGTGCAGCGGGATAACGAAAATAACGCTACTGTTTATATAAACGGCAATTATACAAAATTGGTTGATCAAGTCGAAGCACGGTTAGTGCCTATTAATGGAGGCAAGGACACGGGCTGGCAAATGATACAGATACACCCTACGGGTGGTTTTTTCTCGGGAAAATTAGTAGCCAGTGGTGGTTGGTATCGACTAGAAGTGAGGGGTATAAAGGATGGAAATGAGATCGGATCTGCCCGTGTCGAACGGGTGGGAATTGGGGAGGTATTTATAATAGCGGGCCAGTCTAACGCGCAGGGTTTTCATAATTTTGGAGCCGCTGGAGCGAGTGATGATCGGGTTAATTGTGTGAATACAAATAATAACACTGCCTTTACTAAGAACGGGCTGGATTATCCTTCCTTTAGCCACTTAGATGCAAATTCAAATATTGCTCCAAGGGGGCAGTCCTCGTGGGCATGGGGCAAACTGGGGGACCAGTTGACAGCTCGACTAGGCGTACCTATATTGTTTTTCAATGTCGCTTTTGAAGGAACCCTGGTGGGTTCTTGGCGCCAAAGTATTACAAGCACGGCCTATTCCCCTTACGTACCCTTGCCCTATGAACCTTCTGGCATGCCCTTTGTGAATTTGAGATGGGTTATGCAGTATTATGTTCCAATGACTGGGCTACGTGCTGTATTGTGGGAACAAGGCGAAGCAGATAATCTTTTTGCCAACAACCCCAGTTTTAGTATTGGTACAGCTACCTATGCAGATGATTTAAAATCTATTATTGATGCAAATCGAAACGAGAGTGGCAAAAACGTTTCTTGGATGGTAGCGCTTACTTCTTATGACAATACTAGAGGGGTTAATAATTCGATTCGTGAAGGTCAGAAACAGGTCATCAAAAATACTTCTAATGTCTTTGAAGGTCCAGATACAGATGTGATTCAAATTCCAAGAAATAACACCCTCAATGCGGGTGATGGCGTTCACTTTTACGGGAGTGGTCTGTCTCAATTAGCCAATGCTTGGTTTAATAAACTGGATGATGCATTTTTTGGGAATTCGCTGCCACAAACAGCGCAAGGGGTGTTAAGAGTGGATGTTGCCTGTACAGGAAATAATGCGGTGCGTTTGGCTATGGATGTTATTGGGCACAATTCTTTTTCTTGGTCAAATGGCCAAGGAGGCGATAATATTACGGTTGGGAATGGATCCTATCGGGCTTCTGCGCGGGATGAACATGGCAATCTTTTATTCTCCCCTCT
>CAXBLH010000181.1:0-10245 GCA_963976315.1 uncultured Dyadobacter sp. | reverse complement strand
AGTATGGTGGATCCAGAATATGGTTGAATTTATCAATGTTTTCAGGTCATCTACATCCATTTCATCCCATTCTATGGTATAGTGAGTTTGGTCGTTGCCCAACCATGCTGCTCGCTCTGCCACAATATTTAACTGCTTATTTTCCGAAAAACGCTTTATAACTTGTTGTAACGGTTGGTAAGCAATCTTGTCTTTGTCATTGGGGAAACAAAAAATTGCATAGTCTTTTAGAAGAAATTCAAATGATTTGCGGAACCCGGTACCCGACACTTCTGTAAACCCTTGTTCATGAGCTTGATGCGCATGATCATAGATTTCAAAAAATTTTGTCAGATAAGGGCGCTTCTCATCATCGCGAATAGCCTCTAAATCTTCGGGAAGGCTAGATTCGTATTCGTAATTGTAAACATCCTGTTGAACGAATGGCTTAGTCGTCCAGTTTTTATCCTTTGGGCTGTATTTCTGTTTAAATTCTAATAAAAAAGGAAGCTCACACGTAGATTCGACGCAACACGCAAATGCAACAATATGTCTATTGCCGTAAGAGGCGATTCTAATTGCATGAAAAAGATCTGGTACGATTGATACGCTACAATGAGGGCACTCAATTGCCTCTTTTAATACTGTGTATTCAGTATTTGGAATAGTATAAATATTGGCCATTAAATGAACTATGTTGTAATCGTAAAAATAGTGATACTAGCACATATATGAGCATTCCATATCCCATTCTTAGCGGTGAAGTTTAGCTTATTATTTTAGATATTCTTCCGTGAGATGTTATAATGGAAAAATGCAAAGCAACAGGTAGCCGTGCAAAGCTTGTGACCTCCGATGTACTTTGGGCGTCAAATGCTGAAATAGAGAATAATGGAAAGCCAGCGACTAATAGTCTTCCGTCATTCATTTACAGGTGAAGACCTAGGAATATTTATTGTTTCAGAAAAAATAAGGTACATATCTGGACAGTGTGTTTCCATCCAATCTTCCCCATCTGATGGAAAATCAAGTATTTCGTACATAATAGACAAAGTATTAGACTCAATTGTACTTTGTCGGGAACAGTCCAAAATTTCATATTGAATTGCTATTTGAGAAATTAGGTACGTAAAAAAATACCCCGCAGCGGACAGGCTGACGGGGTACAAGATAACCTCAAACAAAGTAATCTTTGCACTAATATACTGTACTTTCAGAGTAATTCAATCTTCCATTGACCATTTTCTAAAACCAGGTTGTGTGTGAATTTCTCCCTTTGCCCAGTGACTTTCAGAATTCCCTCACAAGTAACGAAAGCACCATTTTGCTGCGCATTTACGTTGGTGGAGATAACCTGGACATTTTTGTAGATGGCACCACCATGGAAAATCACATCGGCCACAGCCGGAATTTTCATGTATTCTCTTGATTTTTGGCTGAAATTGGAAATGATCTTCTGCTGGTCAATCTTGCTTGCACCGTCCATGTATTGACGTGTAGCATTGTACGTCTTAACTACCACACCTGCGATTTCGGATTTTAGGAGGTCCTTTTTGTCGTCCTGCCTGTTACATCCTGTGATGAGCAGAATTACTAATATTATGTTTTTCATAGCCTTATTTTGCCAAGTTCGTTCAACTGATAATTTCTATATATTACTCCATCCACAGCTTCCTGAATAGGAGTTTTAGCAAGAGCTTCCTTTAAAAGCGCATCTGCCTTTTCCCGTAATTCTTGCGCCTTAGTGTATAGATCAATACTTGCTTTATTAGCCATAATTCGTTCGCCGGTGGTCATCCGCAACCCGTTACTACCGGTGCCCAGTTTAAATGGACCGGTGTAATCATTGGCCAGGCCGGCAGTATAATCCGTATTATCTGAGGTCTGTATTTTTTTCAAAATCTCATTTTGAATCTCAGCATTTCTGAAAGCTTCAAAATTTGCTTGTCGTTCTTGTACCACTTGCTTAAAAACATCTTTATCTATCCCTTTTTCAGATCGGCTGGCAGCTTCTTCGTGTATACCAAACATAATATCCTTTCCAATCATTTGGCCAGCTGAGTTTATAACAGTACCATCACCGCCAACAATGAAATTTTGACCTCCGACATTTACATTTTTACTGCCTGCTCCGGAGAATACCTGAGAGATGTCGCCGCCACTGACAGCGTCAGCAAAACCATCCAGGAGACCGTCAATTGAGAAATCCTTATTTTTTACTGAGATCTTGGTCCCATTTTGACCACTCTTTATGCCCTCGGAAATTGAGAGTGCTTTTTGTTCAAGTTTGTCAGCAGTTTTTAGATAAGTTAAAGCTAGCTGCATTTTACGCTTTTGTATAGCGGTTTGCCCGCCGTACATTGCCATATGAGAAAAGTTTACTGACGATATTACGTCGCCATATGTTTTACCAGCTGTTTCAAGTGTCGAGTTCTTTACCAAAGCCTCATACATTTGGACACCGCTTTTTTCAGTAACCTGTTTTGCATCCATATACTGTATTGCTTCCCAGCCCGTCACCGCCATCCAGTTAACCAAATTCTCTGCTTTTGGATAGCTTATTTTGACCAGTTTTTCTAGCTCCCTCAGATCCGCATACACATCTCGGCCAGCTGGTGAGTTTGACAGAATTTTTCCGAATTCCCCTGTCTGCCTGAGCTGTTCTTCTATTTCCAGGTTTAACTCAAAAATGTTTTCAGTATTGAGTTTTGTCCCTTTGGTTTGTTGGTGGATCTGTTTAAGTTGCTTTAATTGAGCTTTGTTCTTTCCAAGTATATTCATTAATGCAATGAGCCTTTGTATACCAGCCACATCAATGGTAATGACGGCATGACTTTGTGGTGTTAGAAATATCATGAAGAGCATTAGAAGAATTAGATTCCGTTTCATAGCACCTTGTTTTGTTGGTTAATACTAAATATTACTTTGTAGCCATCAGGTAGTTCAACTTCATTCCGTTTTTTCTGAGATCTCCCTTGTGTCAACGCACGCACTCCACCTCTGACCAAAGCGCCGCCAGCATCAATCAGAGCATTATCCACCAGTCCTTCTCCATATGGTACGCCATCAACAACATCACTTACAACATCACCGGCAGTTTGATTTCGTTGTGTTCGAAGTTGTTCGCGTTGGGGATTGTCTGGATCGAAATTGAGGCCTAGTGACATATCCTTGTCGTATAGAGATAAGGATATTGGAAGTACCTGACCAGTATTATCTGCGACAGACACCGAATTAAAAAGAATCCTGCTTCCTCCAACCAGGCTAACCGCAGTTATTATAGAGTTCTCTTTAATCAGGTAATTTCCTGCTTGAACGGGTTTAGTTACACGAAAGCGTACCTTACGCCCCGATTTGGCCGTTTGTTTGCCTAAGACAGCAGCAGTAACCAAATTACCCAAAGGCCCTCCTTTTGCATTTGATGTTCCGGCCACAGCGTGATGCGTGTTAAATTCCAACGGAGTGTTTTTTGGCTCTTCATTTTCAGGCAGTATTTTTTGGGAGAAAGCTTTTCTTTTCGGTTTAGGCTTGCTTACGTATACGATTTTTTCAATGATGGTGTCTTTTTTCTGAATTGTCGGCAATGATGCTTGGACAGCAGTGTCGACTTTTTGAGGACTTTTTCGTCCATATTTTAAAAGGTCTACTCCCTTAAAAAATTGAAATTTACCTGTCCTGGCATCTATTTCTTCTATTTTAAGACTATCACCACTATTGTATAGATCTGTTAAAATGGAATCAGCTTCTTTGGTTGCACTGTATTTTGGACCACGTTTATCTTCTTTCGGATTAAGCCGGATATTTTGGTACATGGTCTGATGATCACCGGTGTCTACATATTGGAGTCCTAGCGCAGCTGAAATAAATAGGATTGCAGCTCCAATTATTAAAGCCGTTTTATTCCTTTTGTTTGAGAGAAATTCTTTGATCTTTTCCATTTCACAGCAATTTAGCTTTTGCAATCTTCTTGGATTTCACATTCATGATGACAGCCCTCACACCTTTCTTCTCTCTAATGATGACTTCCAGAAAGCCTTTCCTTCCTGGAGAATAGAGTGGCACTGCAAAGAGCAATTCTTCACTAGAAAGTGGTTGAATGGACTCAGGTACAATTTTGGAGATTGGCAGCACTTCAGTATTTTGATTTTCGACGCTATTCCTCTTTTTTGCTTTCCGTTGATCCTTATAGCTAAGAGAAATGAAGTCAATGTGATAAATCACTGTACTGTTATTTCTTAAGTTAAATCTGAAATAAGAGGCTTCTTTATCATTTGCTACATTATTGAGAGTCAGGCTGATATTGTTGTTGGCTTCATTGGAAATCTCGTTTTTACGCTCTCCAAGAAGTGCTAACATCTTCTTCTCGATGTTTAAGGTATTTTTTCCCTTGTATTTCAAAATATTAACATCTTCCACGAGGCCGTCATTTATTTCATCTTTATCCTCCTTTCGAAGATCCCAGAAGGGTTTTTCTGGGCTGTTTTTGAATCCGATGAAACCCATGAAAATTTTACCACCGGTTGACTTAACAAGCAGTGTAGTTGCCTTCGCATCAGGCTTGGTAGCTTTTAGGAATAGCATGTTTCCTGATTCGGCTACACCGGTATACTGGGTATTTCCAAAATTGAATATTTCGATATCATTGTCGAACACCATATAGGTTGTCCCTTCGGTATTAACATACACAGTATCTCCTTGTCCGTAAGCAGTTAATCCGGTAAACGCTAGCAACATGAATAAATATTTCATTCTATTTTCTTGTTGATATTGTAGTCGATAAAAGAGAAATTGATGATTTGTAAGCCATATTTATTTGCCGGAGATCTTTGTACCCTAATTATTTCAAATTTTGCAGCCACCGGGTTTTCAATGAGTTGATCCTGATACTTTATTATTTGTCGGGTGTATGCTACTCCTTGATATGGCTCTGTCCCAATATTTACTTTTACTGAGTCAATGGCGAGATTAGTTCCAGAGTTATACCTGTTGTAACCTTCTATAACCTGTTCATCCTTAAATCGTTTGTAAATTGCTAGCCAATCCTGAAGATTAATTAGTCCTCTTGCTTTCTCAATCCTGGATCTATAATTTTCCGCATTGTGAGAAAACATTTTGTCCATGAAATCTTCCACCATGTTTTCTGCCTCATAAATCGTTGGAAGATATGCTGTTCTTTGAGCCCCGATGGTTCCTAAATCCGTCGTTACATATACATATTGCATGGACTCCTCTCTAACCAGGTTATAGTAGTACAGCCAAACGAGGTTGATTCCAATGAATCCAACAGTAGCTGCGATTGCTATAATGGATAAAGCATTGAATTTTTTTTCAAAATGATTTACAATCATGATTCCGGCGAATTTGATGGATTATTATTTGCTCCGGATCTACCACCGCCCATAAATCTGGCGAGAGCAGGAATTTTTGCCATTCCTGCTAATAATAACGTTTGTGCTGTTCTACCTACTGCGCTTGCTACTTCAGATGCACCAGAAGCTTGAATGTAATAACTGGTTAAAACTGGAGTCAGCAAATAGCAGACAATGAAGACGAACATCACAACAACAAAATCGAGGTTTCCTATTAATCCACTTGCATCCATTGGGGTTATCGGATTCGCCGATGCTGAGATATAATATGCAATCATCAGACTATCTAAAATTGCTAATGTGAGCGCCCACAGCGAAGTCGAAAGCCATATTCTAAACCAATGCAAGGCTAAACCGCGAAACGCTGGAACTATTGATAGACTGAGTGCTATTGGCCCCACCAGGTAAAGAAATCCAAGTAAGACCATCCGGATCCGCTCCATAGACAAACGGATTATAAGCGCTAAACCTTCGGCCAGGAACATGGTAAGACTATCAATAATCGTGCGTTTCATTTTTTGCATAGAACCAAAAATGTCCCACCAATATCTACTTTGACCCGTCGAATTATTGAAAGCTACCCTGGTGTCCTTGGATGCATCCGGATCTGTTATCCTGGTAGTTGGATTTCCGCTTTCATCAACATCCTTGTTTCCAGCATCCTGAATTTCCTTTTTTAAATCAATATCGTTCGTCATTACATTTTTTGATACTTGCGTGAGTACTTCCATCACATTTCTTTTTGGAACCATCTCCTCCAAGTATCTGGAAGCCAACGAGAATGCATCCATCCCCACCATATACCCAGCAACAGTAATCCAGATGAGAATTCCTCTGATTAAGCCTCGAACATCATAGGTGATATCCTTTTCAACTATTAGTCCGGTAACCAGGCTGTAAGCAACCTGTATAAAAAGGAACAGTGGGATCAGGAGCAAACAACTTTTCAAGATATTGGGCAAAATGTTTTCTACCTCACTTACAAAGTATGCGGCAGATTCTGGCAGGTTGTTCATATCAGGTTGTTTTGTTTAAGTTTTATAAACTCATCAATCGCTTTGTGGATATCCCCAAGCTTGGCTTGAAGTTCGCGTAGCTTATTTCGCTCATCTGGCTCTGAGGTGAGAATTGCTATGAGGTGATAATTCGGATAGATCACATACACTTTGCTAATTTCCCCCTGTTTGACAAAAATCTCCCGATATCCAGGCATCCTGCGTAAGCCTTTTATTTTTTCAACTTCATGAGGACTGAATGATAGAGGCTGAGAAAATTTGTCAATACCATTTAGGTCCTCATGGTGCGATAAAATGTATTTGGTACTCGTATTAACAATGATTGTGTTACCAATACTACTTTTTTCTATCTCACTGAATCCCTGTGTTATTATCCCAATAGATCCTTTTACCTTTCGAATCGTGCGGTACATATATTCAATGACTCCTTCCATGGATCCAGACAGCATCGTCCAGGCTTCGTCGAGCATGATGTATTTTTCAATGTCCGGATACCGGGACAAGACATCCAAAGCGAGTTGCATTAAAAGCATTGTAACAACCGGATATAATACTGGATTTTCCTTTACCCTTTTCAGATCAAAACAGATTAGCTTACTATCGGAAAGGTTTTCGTATTTCGACGAATTGAGCATTTCACTGTACAGACCTGTTGAAAATGGCTCCATACAGATAAGAAAATTATCAAGGTTGAAATTGTCTCCTACTGCTTTAAACTCCTTGGTTTTTTTCAGATCCTTAAAGTAAATTTTAAGGAAATCACAAAAACCTGTTAATGTTGGGACAGCTGTTGGTTGGCTAGAATTGAAAAAATGATAGTAATTTTCGACAAACCTTAGCAGAAGAGCGTTTTCAGCTGGGCTTATAAGGCCGCCCGTCCCTTTCCATATTGTACTCAACAATAATGAGATAAAGATTATCCTGTCTTTGCCGGCATCCCCTGAAATATTGTATGTATTGTCAGGCTCCCTTTCAAAAATGAATGGGTTGAAATTCAATGGTTTACTCGGTGAGTATTCTCTATAAGTACCATTCAGGGCTGTGATAAGAGATAAATATGTCCCTCCGACGTCCAGGATGATTGTTACCGCCCCTCTCTCAAAACGTTGTAAGGTCATATACCCCATTGTAAGTGATTTCCCACTTCCTGTTGGACCAATAACAATAAAGTTTTTACCCGCTATATGTTCTTCAAAAGAATTGTAATATACTGGGTTGAGAAACCTATCTAGAACAAGTTCTTTACCCTTTTTTGAATTACGATAATATGTTACATAACTATTGTAGACCGCCGCATTATCACCTGAGACTGTAAGCCACCGGTAAATTTGCCCAGAGTTGCCGGGTGCCAATGAAAAAAAGAGGTTTGTTGTATCAAAAGTTTCAACGTAACATTCAGTTGCGTTCATCTTTTTAACAGCAAAAGTGGTCTTGTTTATGAAGTCGAGAATTAAATCTTCACGATTTGTGCAAATGATAACGCTTATGTTTATACGAAAGACTCCTTTGTTTGATTTTCGGACTTCCTCAGTAAATTCTTCTGCTTCTTCCGCATACATCTTGTTTTCTTGGGATGCCAGCCATTGAAGGTTATTTATAATTTTCCTTTCGCTATCATACTTACTTAGAACTTTTTCGTCATTGACTTTTTTTACCGTTACGCTGAGTACGTGGGGGATTGTTAATCCCATTAGCAGCGGGCTGATGAATGGTACTCTAACTCCAAAGTCATTAATAGCGGCATTTTCTACCTGTGCAGCCTGACTGCTGATTGTGATGATGTGGAGTTTTTTTTCTCCAACTAATGCATGGTTGCCACCCCGGTGTATTTCTCGGGTAAAGTCAGTTTGTTCCGGATAAAATTCCTGATTGAAATACTTATAGTATACATTTTCAAGCTCTTCATCCGACAATCTTTTTTGATGTACTTTTCCTGCTTCAAGTTGATTTTTGAAGGTTAGAGAGTAGTCTTCCAAGTTCTTTGCTGTTCGAGTAATGCCTTTGAATGGATTTGACGTTATATTCTTCCCCAAAGAATAAAAAGTGTTAGCAGCATTTCTATCAATCTCATTTTCAGGGGAAAAACTTAGAAAATTGTAACACTCATGATGATTTTTCTCAATTTTCTCGTCATAGAAGTCCACCAGTTTGTCAAAGAAATACCCATTGTATCTTTTTTCTAACTGATCTTTAGTCGGATAGTAAAAGTGAAGCGTTTGTAATGCTGCGCCGGTTGGTAGAGTTCTTAAAAAGGCGGAATACTGAGCATTGAATGCGTTTATTTCACTTACGCTTCTTTCTTCCCATTCCGGACACTCTACACGAAAACCTATCCCTACCCTCCCATCTTGGAAAAATAGTTTCTTGTCTTCCAGTGAGAACACAGGAAACAAATCTGCAAATGTTTTTTTACTCATGTCCTATTCATTTTTAGGAATACCCCGCTTCCAGTTTGGTTTTTGGAAACGAAGTTTTCTCGGTTGTAAAAGAGAATATGAAATAAGAGATATGATGTATGAAGGATGATTTTTTCCTGCACCCCATTTAAGTATATATATTACCGTTATCAAAAATACTATCGGAAATATGTTTACCCAAGTAGGTACTGGCCACCATATTTTGACAATTCCTAACGAGACAGCGAAGACAAGTTCAAATGCTAGCATATAGCCCAGGTTATACATTTCCATGGAAAGTATTTTAACGGGCTGTTCCAATTTTTTTCGGATCTGCATTGCCATAACTTAGTCTCCTTGAAATCCTCCTGATCCTCCATCTCCCATACTTGTTTTAACATCTTCAACCAAGGTGTTGAATCCGTACCAGAGAGCTACTGCTGCAAAGAGCATAATGAGGTTTTTGACCGCGTTAGGGCTATTATTGACGAATCCCGCTACTGTTTTCACCAGCCCCCATATAACGGCAATGATAAATATTAGATTACCCAGGACAACGGCAAGTTCCTTTAATTTGGTGAAAGAGCCTTTTAAACCTTGTGCTAATGCGAGGTCATTAGTCACAAGCATAATAATTGAGAAAACTGCTAACGCTCTACCATATTGGTATGCGAATCGTTGAAAGAGTAACATCGTAGGAGTGAGGTAAGTAACCCACCAGTTTAATTTTACCTTCATAAGCAACTATTGATTTAAGTGAAACTTCAGTTATTAGCATTGTATTCTTCAATTTTTTTCGATGCAGTAGTGAATAAGGCTAATTCTAAATCGTCATTATCAAAAAGAGGGCTTCTTTTGTCGGTCAATTTCTTCATTGGGATACGGTCGGTTTTCTTGTCACCAATCAGTGATCGTTTTTCAGAAAGCTCTGCTGCTGGCTCTATTTTAACCGCCTCCTTGGGGGTAGAAAGAGGTGTTTCAGGTAAGTTGTCACCTCTTAAAAATTTTAATATAGCATGATCATTCTCTCGTTCACCCTGAATTCTCACTTTCATTGCAGTCAAGGTTAGTTGGGCTAATGGGCCATTTTTAAAAACTTATATCTTTCTATTATTTGACTTATTTCCGGCCCGGTATTTTAATAGTGTGATGATTAAAACTATGATCCCAATAATTAAATAATATAACAGTACAGGGTAGAAGCCGGGAGAGATATCCATAAGCACGCGATTTTCTTTGGTTGCTTTGTGATTTCAAAATTCCGGGATTAAAAGCTCTGAGACAATACGTAGAATGCTGTATTTATCAATAAAATGCCTACGTAGAACATACTATTTTTCTCTAAGTATATTTACGTAGGCTTTCAAATTAGCTCAATTTGGCACTTTTTCTTCTTTAACTTCTGCTGTTTCCAGCTTTGTTAGTAGTTCTACCTTATTAGAAACTCCGACCTTAAAAAATATATTGGCAGCGTGTGTTGTGACC
>CAXBLH010000180.1:0-10291 GCA_963976315.1 uncultured Dyadobacter sp. | reverse complement strand
ATTTTATTTTTTGCCAACTCTGGTGTTCCAGGATTTCCGTAGCGATCTTCTGATGAAATATCAAAAAGGATTTTGGCATTTTCTGGTTTCGAAGGATCGACCAACTTCGTGATAGACCTACGAGTGGTGTACCATCTTTCCGAAAAAAGGGCTACGTGCTCATTTCCCCAGGTTACGCCACCAAAGCGTAAGGTGCTTTGATATAGTTCTTTTGGAGAACCGCTAAAAGGAGCGTCCAAGGAGTAAACCACGTCTCGAATAGCAGCTGCTTTTTTCGGGTCACCGCCATCCTTAGCCTCTACCCAGTAGATGGTGGCCGGAGTATCATTTCTCCAGTCGTGCTGCCTTTGTCCATTTGGAGCTGCGTCTCTACCTAGGGGGATGTTTTCTAATAATGGGCTATCGTTAAGTTGCTTCGTGAAGGTGCCATCCGTTGCGTATATTTCAGTCCTTTGCGGAAAACGATTCACCGTCACCAGATATGAAAAAGGCCTATGAAGTGTTTCAAGTAGCACATATTTTCCGTCCGGTGAAGGCAGTGCAGTAGCAATCATACCCATTTTTCCAATTGGATGATTGGAGCCATCAATACTTAAAAATACCGCTTGAGAGGTAGTATAATACTCAAATAACTTTTCGTCACTGGGTTTTTTTAACAAATCCTGATAAGTAGCTGCCTGGGCTTTTTTACCTAGGTTTTCTTGAACCGTTGGGCCAGAAGGTACCCGACTGATATGGGGTGCTGCGCCACGTTCCGTGGGGATGGCTTTGACAACGAAAGCGTTATTGTCTGGCAACCACTGAAATGGTTTTCCAAGTATGGCATTTAAGGGAATAGTACTTACTTTTTGGGCAGCAGCCGTTTCAATATTAAGGACATATAACTCTATTTGCGATTCCGTGGTATTCGTAAAAGCAATCTTTCTGCCATCAGGTGACCAACTTATATACGATATTTTGGCATCTTTAGGCAAACCTGAAACAGGTATATCCACTGCTTCAGCAGCAATTTTGCGTAAAGTGAGGTCATTGATATAGGAGGCTCTACTTGGGCCATTGGTTTGTGGGTTGAATCTTAGACCAGCCAACCGGTATTCGGGCTCAGATAATTCAGCAATGGTGGTCGTTGAGGTATTTCTTGAAAGCAGCAACATCCAGTCCCCTTTACTGCTAATGCTTACTGTGGGTGTAGGTTTTGCTGTCACCAAATCGGCCAACTCTTTAGGAGGAAACTTATAGCCGTTATTATCCTGAGCCTTAACGCTAACACTGCAGAGGAGTAAAATACAAAGCAACCTTAGATAAGAGGGCTTTGGTAATAGAAATTTATGGATCATACGATAAGTGAATTAAACAAGAAACAAGGTAACTAATATTCCCTATATGTAAAATGCTGATGTGCGTTTAAACGGCATTTGCAGGGAAATAGAAGCTATTTTTCTTGGATAATTTATATGAAAGGGTGGGGTAGCAGCACCAACGTTTCTCAAATCAGACCCTTTTCTTCCAAGTTTTTTTTCATATTGTAGTAGTTAGCGAGTTCTTGAGCTTCTATTGATTCTAAACTTTCTCGATTCTTATTTATTGGAGTTGAAACATTTTTTATATCAGCTATTCTTATAATGAGTTCGTCGCCAATTTTCAAGTTGCTTCTATGCCAGTCAACCATTTCATGCTGGGTTGGATCTGAAATATTTAAGCCGGTGAAATCCAGATCAATGGAATCAACTGATTCGTTTATAATTCTTGTTAGTATAATCGAAAAAACGCCGTTCTCTAATCCAGCAGAAATTTTCTCACCATTTACTATCAATTCAAATCCTGTCATAATTTATAGTTCATTTTCGAGCCTGTTTAAACGTCAAAGATAAAAGTATATGAATCAGTTGCGTTCAACTTCGTTTTAAGCTTTTATTAAGGAAGAACTAAAACAAAAACCTACAACTTAAAAGCCACAGACAAAGTACCCGTTCTGGCATCATTAGGAATAATTCCAGGGCCTGGAAAACCCAAGGCGCGGCGGGTGAAATACCGTTCGTTGAGCAGGTTGTTGATACTAGCACTAATCTGGAATTTGCCCATTTGATAATTTGCTGAAAAGTCTACGAGCTGATAGGCAGGTATTTCACCTACTAGGCCGTCTGCCGTGTGTGAGGAGTTATAGGCATCCGTAAACTGCTGACTGGTATAGGCATACTGCATGGTCATCGAAAATTGCTGTATTTTATAAGTCAAACCTGTCCTCACAACATATTTTGGTGCGTACTCTACCTGATGCCCTACTATCAAAGTATTTAACAAAGGATTGATGGCCGAAACATAACTAGCGTCTGTGATTCCTAAACTGCCAAAAACGGAAACGGTTCCTACCGTTGATTTCATTCCTGTTAATTCAGTCACGTTTATTTCGCCAAAAATTTCTGTTCCTAAACTTCGCGAACGACCAATATTGGTACGGTAGCGGATCACTTCCAAACCATCGTCGCTGGCTTTTCGAATAATACCAATGCGATTGTTATAGTCCATATAATACAAACTGGCATCGAAAATAAGCCAGTTTTTAAAATTGCCTCGGAACCCTAAATCCGCATTGAAACCCGTCACATCTTTTAAATTGGGATCCACTTGAAAATTAGGTGTACGAACGATGATATCTGAAAAATTGACCGGACTATAATTCTGAGATATGTTGAAGTAAAACTCTGAACCGTTTGTTACGATTCGGTTTACACCAATTCCAAACAGCGGGAAATGACGTTTTTTATGCTGTTCGCCATACACAATTTCTCCGGTTACAGGCTCTACGGCATAACCAGTCGAGTTGGAACTGATGTATTCCATTCTTACACCGGGCGTAACCGTCCATTTGTCAGACAACCAAAATACATTTTCCAAAAACATCGCAACGTTGGTCGACGGGAAGCGGTATTCAAATTCGTCTACCAGATAATTGTTCGGGAATTTGAAATTGGCATCCTCACCTGCATAACCAGAACCTTGCTTGCGCTGTGTATTCCCATGGAAATACCGAATTCCTAGTACTGCGGAGGATATTTTATTAGCAACCGTATAGCGGTGCAATAACCGTAATTCTGTGCCAAAATTGTGGTAGTGGTCGTAAGTAAGCTGTCTTCTGGAAGTAGTATCGGCTTTGTCACGCAATGGGTTGATGATATTACCAATGGAGCCGCGTTCGGCCAAAAGACCATAAGTACGCAAATTCAATTTCGTGTAATCATTGAAACGGTAGTCTACTGTAAATGCCGGAATGCGCCATTTGGCGGTAAACCAATTTCGGTTTCGGTAACTCAGCTGAGGATTGGTATAGAACTGCTCGTCGGTTAGTCCACCAGGCTGCTGCATTTGGTAGTCCATCAATGTCAACTCAAATCCAATTTTAAGTTTTGAAGTAACCTCATAACTCCCCTTTCCATAACCCGCATTCAGCTGCAATCCAGAATTTTCACGCCAGCCATTCCCTTGTTTATGTTGGTAAAAGGAGTAATATCGTACTTTTCCAACCTTTCCGCCCAAAGATGTAAACGAGTTGAAAAGTCCGTAACTACCGATGGTCTGACGGGTCAATAGTTCTATTTTTTTGTCGGGATTACCATTTTTAAATCGGAAATTGAGTAATCCGCCAAACTGGGTTCCATACTGTAAAGAAGCGGCGCCTCTTACGATTTCGATGCTTTCAATGGCTTCGGTAGGGGGCGTATAATAGCTTTCTGGGTATCCGATCGGGTCGGCGGATATGTCGTATCCGTTTTGTCTGGAATTAAATTCAGTCGTTCGGTTAGGATTGAGGCCACGTGTGGCAACGCCCAGTTGAACCCCATAAGCATCGTTTTCAATGATGTTTACACCAGGTACTTTGGCATAAATTTGTCGCGCATTGTTGGTAGCAAGGTTTGCATTCAGTCCTTCCACCACGACTACCTCGTTCTTTTTACCGGCATATATCGCCATATTTTCTACGTCAGAAAGTCGACGAAGGCCATTTTCGTTTTGTTTCTTTTCGCGAATGTCTACTTGCTCCAAATCGTTTACTTTGGTAGTCAGTTTGAAAACGATCTCAAAAGTATCACCATTTTGGGGTAGTGAGACGGCTTGATGTAGTTCCTCGAAATTTATGGATCGAATTTGAATATGGAGCTTTTCACCTGTTTTACCTTCAAAATAGATTATTCCTTTTTCATTGGTACTAAGCCAAATAGCTCGTTCCATTAAATGAACGTTGGCCGCTGGTACCGCTTTCCCGTTTTCGTCTTTTACAATTCCTTTTACGTTGATATTTTGTGCAAAAGCTGCAACTGTTAGGAAGTTAGCTAGCAAAAACACAAAAAGAAATACTCGTATTGACATATTTTAATGCTTAATTTTCTTAACTATTTTTTGGCTTTATTGACCATACTATCACGAATAGCGGCAATTTTTGAATTATAATTTGTCTTCAGAATTGACGGTCAACAGCTGAAAGTTTTAATATCTTAAAATCCATTTTTTATCTTCAAAACCGTCCTTTTGAGTGGTTAAATCCATTTTTGGATCAATGAGCAAACGGCTTGCATGGCCATTGACAGACGCATAACAAATGGCGCGGATTTCGGTATTACCCAAACCTTGATTTTTGTAATATTGGTTTAAATAATGTGCAAACTGTAAAATCATATCTGGCTGAAAACTGCATTGCTTAGCTTGAATGGTATTCAAATGTTTCTCCGGCCGGACGTATATTTTGTTGCCGTTATTTTTAAAAGTTACTTCATATTCTAATGAGCCATTTTTTTCCATTAACATGATATTCCAAGAAAAACGGAAACCTTGCTCATGCCATAAAACATTGCCTGGATAGGCATAACTTCGAAATGGCATGACTAGTTGAAATAGGAAAAGTACAAAAAATACGGTCAAAGTAACGCCGTATTTTTGAGATTGAAAACCCGCTGGTTTTTGGATATTTGAAATAGTAGGAAAAATGGATAAAACTTTTTGGTGGAAGTTGGTCGGGAAAAATATAAGTGCCGTAAAAATCATCATCCACGGGAACATACCGATTTGAAATAAAATATGTGTGAGCACATGAAAAACCACGATGACCGCATATATGTAAATACGGGTAGATTTGCTACTCAATAAAAATGCTGCGGAAAGGTCGAAAAATAGGGCAAACCAGCTGAACACAAAAGCGAGCCAAGAGTAACTCAGAAAACTTCCTAACACTGGAATATGGGTATTGGCAGCTAACCAAATTTTGAGCGGTTGCGCTTCCAAAAGCCAGTCGTACCGAAGCTTGGCGACACCTCCAAAAAAATAAACACTGCCGATCTGCAACCGCAACGCCCAAACCATCCAAAGGGGTGATGAGGTTATTCTTGTTTTTTTGAACCAATAATTGTCCAATGAAAATATCCCGTTCATCGGTAGCCAGCACATGATGAACGCCAGCAGACTGACTTGATAGTAATGGTTCAGATATACGCTTTTGTCCAGTAATTCTACATAAGTAAATAGTAGAAAAAAGGTGATTATTGAAAAGCGATACCATAGTCCCAGTGTAATGGTGATCGCCAGAAATACCAGCGTATAAAACACCCAAAAGAGGTACGGCTCCGGAAGTGGTTTTACCCATTCGAAGCCATAAAAACTAAAAAAGAATTCTGGTTGGATATAAAATTTTTCTACCCAACCACGAGACAAAAATCGGAGTAGTGACGCCAACATCAACAAGCCAAATATGATTCTAAAAAAGGCCAGTGAACTAGTAGAAACTAGTTTTTGCGCTTTTTGTAAAATATTTTGGAATGAGATACACATGAATTGATGTTGACAAACTTTTTTTATTTTGGAATTTTGAATTAGAAAATAATCACAACTAAGTTATTATCAATTGTTCAGAAAAGAGCAATTCGATTTAAAGGCGTTATCGGCAGCATTTTAAGGCAGAAAGCCGACTGCTGATAGCAACACCAAATAAGTTGCGATAAAGTCAATTAATCCCCATCGTTATCACTGAAAGTAAGTAATACACCCAAATTATTGATCATATCAACCTCCAACAACACTTGCAATTTCTTGACTTCATTATAAACATCAGTGACCAACTGAGGCTGTTCTGTTACGGCACGACTCAATGGTATATTGATCAAATCAATTTTGGAATAGACCGATGCAAATTGATTGTTGATTTTGGTGCTTAATAAAACCATTTCTGACTGTGCACCTACATTGTTCAGGATATCGTCGACACCCAGTCCGCTTCCAGTTCCAGCGATATCACCCGTAAAAGCACTTTGAACACTTTTAATTTCAGCCTTTAAAAGCGCAAGCGATTGGTCACTGTAAACAGCATCTACCAAAGCTGGTTGAGGCGTTCCATTATTCCGAGTTCCTTTGGGTGCACCAATTCTTTCGTCCTTGATGGTATAAACCAAATTGATCATTTTGTTACTTAGTTTGCCCAAAGAAGAATTGATGTCTCTACCGCTAGCCTCCGTAAATGTTTTGACATAATTTCCACCAGTACTACTCCACTTGGTGTTTAAATTGGCACTTTTTGTTTTCATATCAGCACATAAGGCTTTCAAATATTTAATTCGTTGGGTTGCGGTGGCACCTTTGTATTTTTCCAATAAAGCATCAGTCGTGGTTTTATTGCCAAATAGGAGGTACTCGATCGCTGGAATTCCTTTGTAGGCCGCGCCCAAAGAGGCTATAAAGGTAGCATCTATGGTAGTGCCTTGGGCAATATGTGACTCTATGCCATTAGTATTGACGGTATTGTAATAAATACCAGATTCCAGAAAGTCATCTTCAATGGGCCCCATCGAAAATAGGGAAACTTGTTTCCAAGTTGCTGCCAATTTCAACCAGCTTTGTTGTAATTCCTCCAAATTAGCTTTTTCCAGTTTGTCAGTAGGAATGGTAGCAGCTAATGTATTTAGTTTTTGGGATTCTGTGTCAAAGTTTTGAATAGATTGTAGGATGAGGTTAGTGCCAAGGCTGGCAATAACTTCTGCTCTGTTTGACTCTTCTTGCGGATCCGTTTCTACCTTTTTGGTACAAGAAAAAACTCCGAGGATTACCGCGAAGGCTATTATTTTTTGATACATATTACTACTTCTCATATAATTATTGTTGGTACCCCTGATCGCTTTATTTATTTCGAATGCGAGTTAAAGGGAATTAATAAAGGATAACACGGATGCACGCTGATTTTTAGAAAAATTCATAAAAGCGTTTTTGGATTTTTCAGCTTCTCCACCATGCCAAAGGATGGCTTCCTCAATCGTTCTGGCTCTGCCGTCATGCAAAAAATTGGTATGCTTATTCACCGCCTTAACCAGTCCGATTCCCCATAAAGGAGCCGTTCTCCACTCATTACCGGTAGCGTCAAAATCGGGTCTACCATCGGCTAGTCCGTCGCCCATGTCGTGTAATAGCAGGTCGGTGTATGGTCTGATACTTTGTTTGTTCAACAATGCAACGTCAGACCCAGTGCCGGTAGTCAACGATGCCACATGGCAGCCGTTACAATTAGCAGTCATAAAAAGTTGTTTTCCGTCCAAAACAGCCTCATTTTGCCAGTCACGGCGGGCGGGAACTGCTAATGATTTGATATAGAATACCACATCATCAAATATTTTGTCTTCCAGCTCAGGAGTACCACCATTGGGTAGATTACCCCATTTCTGATACTGTACTTCCGACATATTTTCCAAAGGAAACAAGGAAGAGGTAATTCCCATATCTCCCGAAAAAGCACCAGCCACTTGTTGTTCCACAGTAGGTTGATTTGCCTTCCAGCCAAACTTTCCTAGTACTTTTCGTTGTTGTTTTGCATCCCAGACATAATTCGCTTTTCCTGAAATTCCATCCTTATTGGTATCTTCCAGATCGACTCTTGATAAAATATCGGCATCGGAAACCGCTTCCAATAACCCAACACCCGCCATTACAGGGGCAATTCTTGGTGATACCATTACGGATCCCATTTCACCGTAGTTCAGGTTTGAGAAGCTGTAAGTAGGTTTTTGTAAAGAGTAGGAACTACCGTCGGGATAGTTGCCAGCAATTTCGGTATAAGTCACATGTACATCACCTTCTGACAAGACGCTTGCAATGGCACGCGGACCAAACTGATCGCCATAAACAGGATGTGGTAACGGGCCGCCGTGGGAATCTACTCCTGGAATGGACAGACGAAACAGTAAGGCTTGATTAATGACATTATTTTGATCGGTGGGTTTACCACGACCGTCCAATAAATGACAGGAAGAACAAGAGGTTGCATTGAAAAATGGGCCTAATCCGTCTCGAGCAGCGGTGGAAGAAGGAGCGGTGACCCAATTATTGCGATTGAATGAGTTTCCGATGACGAATCTGGTTACTTCGTCGGAGTTTAAGTTGATGAGCGAGTTTCCAAAGGCATTGACGCCGGCATCAAAGACAGTACCTTCTTGTCCGCCAGAGAATTCCTCGAATAAGTCGACAGTCGGAGTGGTTTCCTCCGACTGTGACTTACACTGAAATAATGAAATTACAACTATAAAAAATAGGATGTGTTTTAAATATCTAAGCATAAAATCCTTTTAGTTTCACTAATCTGTTTTCAACAAAATCATCCGTTACTTTCAGGAATATTAAAGTTCAAACCGATTGCAGTTGCAACTTCTACCAATTGATCAGCTTGGGCGCGTAGTGCATTAATAGCTGTTTGGAACGCCGCATCGTTGGTGGTCAAACCAGTATCAATTGGAATAGGCAATGCTTTAATAGCAGTTACCGAAGCATCCAATTTGGCAATCATTGCAGTATTTACAGCCGCGTGATTTTCCATCAAAAGGTCATCAAAACCAGTACCTTCTACCACGGTACCATCAATACGAGTATATTTTCCTAGGTAGACATTATATACACCCATTTCGTCGTACAGGTAATCGTTATGGGTATTGTCTGAAAAGCAAGAATGTTCATCTTCCTGTTCTTTGGAGGCCAAAATTACGGCCATTCTTTCCCCAGAAAGCTCCCCTTTGGTCAATTTTCCCATACCGTTTAAGATATTGATAAGAGACTGGTTTAGGTTGGCAGGTTTCACAAATTCTTGGCGATAAGCACCCGTAGCTTCCCACTGCGACTTTACCGAGGTAAGGTCTTTTACCAATAGGTCAGCTACAATGGTGAGGTACTGACCACGGCGAGCTTGGTTCTTGGCAGTACTAGTGTCAAGGAAATCCGTATAAGCTCTTTTTCCAGGGCTATCGGCATACAAATCTTGTCCCCATAGCAAAAACTCAATAGCATGGTAGCCTACTTTTACGTCAGTTTCACCATTTTTTTCATTGTCTGCTAACAAAACGGCTTCTGTAATAGATGGATAAGCTGTTAAATCATTGATCACGCCAGCCGTAGAATCACCCTCAACATAGTCGATATAGGCTTCATCCAAAGGCCACGCATTTAATAAACCTTCAAAATTATCATCGGAACCGTCGATAGGGCCATCATAAAATCGGAAAGCTTCTGTTTGCAAATAAGGATTACGACTAGCAAGCCAAGCGGATTTACATGCCTCTAAGCCAGCAGCGGTAGGATTACTTACAAAGTCATGAATGGCGGACTGTAAAGTTTTTGCCGTAGTGATGGCATCTTCATAATTCGCAAGTACGATTCTGGCATAATTATCAACTACTTCCTGCTTCTTCGCATCGGAGATTTCCGGTTCAACGGTTTCTTTTTCGTTGGTTTTACAAGCGTATAAAATGGATATAGATAGGAGCGCTATAAATACTTTTTTCATAAATTATAAATGGTCTAAGTAAAATTATGCCTGCAAATATAGGCTAATATTATTTAGACCACTTACAATTAGGACGAAAATCATATTTTTAATGCCTTTTTAATCATGACTTTCACAATATAATGAGTACTACTTGCTGTATTGAAATAGGATTTCCAACCTCATTGTTTTTCATTACAGGAAAACACGTATATAGTTTAGGGTTAAATGTAAGCCTAGTTTAAATTATTATTTATACCAATGAAATTTGCAGTTAGGATTGAAGGATTTACTTATTTTTTGTTAATCAAATTTTCTTATTAGGAATTTGATTTTTGGAAGGACAGGTAGGTGCAGTTATTTTATTTAATTATTTAAGTATCAGTAAATTATAAAAATTAAATATTATACCTTTTGGTAGAACTGCTTATTCTTATACCTACTTATTCATGTAGACAATAACAAAACAGCTCAAAGCTATGGATATTCCAACGCATAGTGCACCACCAATTC
>CAXBLH010000179.1:0-10342 GCA_963976315.1 uncultured Dyadobacter sp. | reverse complement strand
TCCATTAGTAAGTTCCAAAAATGGCATAACACTGAGTGTTATACCCAATCCTGGCTTGGCACGTGACCCTTGGGCCAAAGATAAAATAACGCAAACCGATTGGTTTTTAGGACTCTCACACCTGAACAGAAAGGCACAACTCTCCCCTACTTTGTATTATCCTGTTTTGGGAGAAGACAAGTCCCTTCTGGAGCCTGGACAGAAAATAAGTTTTTCATACCGTTATAGTTTAAGTACTGGCGACTGGTTTTCAGCAATTAACCATGCAGCCAATGATATTTATAAACTCGACGAAAGTTTAGCACTACGAAAATCCAAACAAGCTTTAAGCGATCGCATTGAAAAAATGCACCATTATTTAACAGACCCCAAAACCTCCCTTTGGAATATTGAAAACTTTAAAGGGCTAGAAATTGGAGCGCAATCCTACCTTGGCGGGGTGGTGGGATCCAATAAAGATGCCATGAAAAATGCGGACTATGGTGCCATGTGGATGCTAGCAAATGAAACAAATGACTCCGAGTTGACCAAAAAAGTATTGCCGCCAGCCTTGAATTTTAAATTGGCACAACAGCAAACAGAACCAGGGTTCTTTCAAGGAGCAGTGGAAGGGCAGTATTATTTGGCGAAAAGCAAAAAATTTGTAGAAGAATGGGGAGAAGTTTCCGAGCCAATGGCAGTCACTTATTATGTAATGCTGGATATTGGCAATATGCTTTTATTCGAACCAGAAAACGAAATTCTAAAACAACGACTTAAACTGGGAGCCGAAAAATTATTACAATGGCAAAAACCAGATGGAAGCTGGGCAGTGGCCTATGATCATCAAACCGAAAAAGAACTATTCGAGGATATTAAAGACTTACGACCTACCTTCTACGGGTTATTGGTGGCGTATAAAATTCTAAAAGACCCAAAGTACTTGGATGTGGCTCTCAAAGGTGCCGATTGGTTTATCAAAAACGGGGTTGAAACAGGTTCATTTTTAGGGGTTTGTGGAGATGCCCGTTATGCCCCTGATTTTGCAACTGGACAATCTGCTCAGGCATTTCTGGATCTTTTTGAGATTACCCGTCAGGATAGATTTAAAGATGCCGCTATACAGTGCGCCAAGTTTTACACCACCTCTGTCTATACGCACCCGATTGCCAGTCCAGAAATCAAAACTGTGAATGGAACCAGTCGGGCCGATTGGGAAATTAGCCAAACTGGACTGAGCTTTGAACATGGCGGGGTATTTGGCTCAGCGGGTCGTCATGGCCCTATACAACTGGCGAGCCATGCGGGAATGTTTGTACGTATGTTTCAATTGACAGGCGAAAAGTTATTTATAGATATGGCACGTGCTTCTGCAATTGGACGCGACGCCTTCGTTGACAGCAAAACAAGTGTGGCCTCCTATTACTGGCAGGCTATGAATAAAGGAGCTGGCCCCTATCCGCACCATGCCTGGTGGCAAATAGGCTGGCTGTCCGACTATATTTTATCCGAAGCCAATTTAAGATCCAACGGAAAAATTAATTTCCCGAAAGGTTTTGTCACCCCAAAGGTTGGACCCCATCAAACGTATGGTTTTGAACCAGGTATGGTTTATGGTGAAAAGGCAAATTTGGTAATCTATGAAGGACTTGTAAAACCAGATAGCCCAGCCATTGACTATATCATATCCAAGTCTGTTAGTGAAAATACAATTTTTATTACCTTGCTAAATAACGATTTTAGTGAGGGAGTATTCCAGGTTTCAATCCATCCTGAAAAAATCCCTAATTATTCTTCACAAAAAATAAAAAGTATAAAATGGCTTGATCAAAGCAAAAACATTGATTTTAGTACGAATAATATAACTACCACAATACAAGGATTCGGTATCGCTACACTGCGAATTGAGTATTAATTGAACGATGTCACAACTTGTTTAATACAATACTGCCCTTAGGCAAATAATAGTAATTCAAAACATTATATGATAAAAGAAGAATTTACCTCTAAACGAACCACAAAAAAAGTCATTACTACCTGCGATTTGGTCATTGTTGGCGGTGGATTAACAGGAACCTGTACGGCCATTACAGCCGCTAGACAAGGACTTAAAGTAACACTTATTCAAGATCGGCCCGTTTTGGGTGGGAATGCTTCCAGTGAAGTGAGGTTATGGATACTGGGTGCGACTTCGCACATGGGCAACAATAACCGTTGGGCAAGGGAAACTGGTGTGATTGATGAAATTATGCTCGATAACCTGTATAGAAACCCAGACGGCAACCCGTTGATTTTTGATACCGTATTGCTAGAAAAAGTGATTGAGGAGAAAAACATCACCCTTTTACTGAATACGGCGGTACACGACCTGGACAAAGAATCACCGACCAAAATAAATGCAGTACACGCCTTTTGTAGTCAAAATAGCACCAGCTATTCCGTTTCAGCTCCGCTTTTTTGTGATGCTTCCGGAGATGGAATCGTAGGGTTTCTGTCAGGTGCCGCATTTAGAATGGGTGCTGAATCCAAAGAAGAATTTGGGGAGAAGTTTGCCCCCGAAAAGTCTTATGGTGAACTGCTTGGCCACTCTATGTATTTCTATTCCAAAGACGCAGGCAGGCCAGTAAAATACATTGCGCCTTCTTTTGCACTTACGGATATCAAAGCAATCCCAAGGTATAAATCATTTAACCCAAAAGATTTTGGATGCCGCTTATGGTGGCTGGAATTCGGTGGGCGATTGGATACAGTACATGAAACCGAACATATTAAGTGGGAACTTTGGAAGGTAGTATATGGCGTTTGGAATCATATCAAAAACTCTGGTGAGTTTCCAGAAGCAGAAAATTTGACGCTGGAATGGGTAGGTACCATTCCAGGAAAACGCGAAAGCCGCCGGTTCGAAGGTGATTATTTATTGAAACAGCAAGATATCGTCGAGCAAAAAACCTTTGACGACACCGTAGCTTTTGGAGGTTGGAGCATAGACTTACACCCTGCCGACGGTGTATATAGCGACCAGTCGGGTTGTGACCAGTGGCATAGTAAGGGCATTTACTCCATTCCTTACCGTTGCTATTATAGTCGAAATATCGACAATTTATTCATAGCCGGGCGTATCATTAGTGCTACGCACGTTGCTTTTGCATCTACCCGAGTAATGGCTACTAGCGCAGTGGGGGGACAAGCCATTGGCGTTGCAGCAGCACTTTGTAAAAAATATGGATGTAGTCCCAAAGAATTGGGTCAAAATCATATCAAAGAGCTTCAACTAGAGTTAACCCGAACCGGAAACTATTTACCACAAACCAGCGTGGTGGATTCCGAAAATTTACTTTTAAAAGCACATAGTATTAGTGCTAGTTCAACGCTGCAATTAAAAGAATTGTCTGGTTCGGAAACTTGGAATGTTATTCAGTTTTCCGTTGCGCAGATGCTTCCACTGGTGGGTCAGATCCCTACAATTACGGTTCAAATTGAAGCTATGGAGGATACGGAGTTGGTAGTTGAATTAAGAAAAAGCAGTAGAGCACAAAACCATACTCCCGACGAGACCTTAAACGTACAGACTATTTCTTTGAAAAAAGGAAAGCAAAAAATTGAGTTACAATGGGACATTTATTTTGAGTCGCCAAGCTATGCTTTTATTTGTTTCATGAAAAATGAATCCTTAAAACTGCAATACAGCGACGACAGGATTACTGGAATTATATCGGTTTTCAATGCCACCAACCCTGCTGTCTCCAATTATGGAAATCAAGTTCCTACTAGAGATATCGGCGTAGATAGTTTTGAGTTTTGGTGTCCACAGCGTAGACCAGAAGGAAAAAACATAGCGATGCAATTCTCAACTCCTATTGCATTATTCTCAGCAGAAAACCTACGCAATGGCATGGACCGACCCGTTGAAAAACCAAACGCCTGGATTGCTGCTCCTGACGATGCCAACCCTGAAATAGAGGTTCGTTGGGATCAAAAACAGGAAATAAAACAACTAGTCATCACCTTCGACACAGATTATGACCATCCTTTGGAAAATGTAATTTATGTTCATCCAGAAACAGAAATGCCCTTTTGTACGGATCAAGTAACCGTAAAAAATGATTGCAACGAAGTAATTGGTAGCTTGCTAGACAACCATCTTAGTCGCCATACCTTCCAATTTGACAAACCAGTTACGACAGATTCACTTAAAATTCAATTAAAAAATACAAAAAAATTAGCTCCTGTTTCCTTATTTAGCATTCAGTGCTATTAAACGACGATCATCGTTTTGAGGACAATTAGGCCCATTTTAGAGAAGCATTAGCGTAAAATAAGGAAAACGGAGGAATAATTCGGAACCAGGAAGACAAAGAACGATTCCTTTGAATATTAACAATTTACTTTTAACTTTGCGCCAACTATAAAAATAGCAAATGAACAGTTTGCTATTTTTATTAAGCTATTACTCTATAAGATTACTATACTAAATAGACTTGAAGGAATCCTTAGACCTTTCATCTGCTGAAAATCAAGATGAAATTCAGAATGTAGAAACTGTACCAGTTGCTGTAATTGCAACAGGAAACCTCGATGAAGATCGACGACTTGCTGCTATTGCTCGTGAAAAAGGTGCAATCGTTTTTCTAAAGGACATTCCTGATGAGTCGGATGAGCTCTTCGCCCCTTCGGACTATAAGGCCGTGGTTCCTGACACGACCAATCATATTAACCCTGACAAGAAAAGCCTCACCTGGGAAACCATCCAGCAAAAAATATGGGCTGCCACCGTTCGGAAAAGAACCCGTACAGAAATTGGAGTGAATGTTTTTGCGGCCATCGCCCTCATGGTAATTGGTCATTTGCTTTTCACGTATGTTACCTTCGACCGCCTCACCTTAGTATGGAACGAGCTGGAAGGCAACGAACAGTTTTTCTATTTTGTGATGGGAGGCTTTATAGCTCAAATGATTGACGGCGCACTAGGCATGGCTTATGGCGTTACTGCTTCCACGTTTTTACTTACATTAGGTATTCCGCCAGCGGCCGTGAGTGCCAGTGTACATACTTCTGAGATTTTTACGAGTGGCGTGTCGGGTTATATGCACTTAAAGTTCGGAAACGTAAATAGTAAACTTTTCAAAAAAATACTTATCCCTGGCGTTATAGGTGCAATATCAGGAGCTTATTTAGTTTCCTCGTTGGAACAATACATCTTTATTATTAAGCCTTTAGTAGCCGTATATACCCTTATCTTAGGAATTCTTATTATCCAAAAAGCGTTAAAGAAACGTGTTGAAAAGAAACCAATCAAAAAAATAGGATGGCTTGCTTATGCTGGTGGCACCTTGGACTCGATTGGTGGTGGGGGCTGGGGGCCTATTGTGACCTCCACACTTATAGCAAGAGGACGGCACCCAAAATACACGATCGGCTCTGTCAACTTGGCCGAATTTTTTGTTTCATTGGCAAGTTCAGTAACCTTTATTACACTCATTGGTTTTAACCATTGGCAAGTGGTGCTAGGACTTATATTGGGGGGAATGGTTGCCGCACCAATTGCAGCAAGTTTATCAAGAAGAATTCCAATTAAAACAATGATGATCATGGTGGGAACAATCGTCATTATTGTAAGCTTAAGAATTATATATATGGTATTGTTTGCCAGTTAAGGGCAACTAACTCCCAAAAATTTACCCTATTTGCTGATTAAAAATAAGCCGCAGCGCAAAGTATATGAAAAAACAAACCAAGGCGATACGCACCCAAACTGAGAAAACACAGTATCGCGAACACTCAACCCCCTTGTTTCTTACCAGTAGCTTCACATTTGAAACGGCTGAACAAGGCAAAGCGCTTTTTGATGAAACCGAGCAGGGTAATCTTTACTCCAGGTTCTCAAACCCTTCTGTTCAAGAATTTGTGGACAAGGTGTGTATCATGGAAGACTGCGAAGATGGTGTAGCAACAGCAACCGGAATGGCGGCCGTATTTGCGAGTATGGCGGCGTTGCTGAAAAGTGGTGATCATATACTAGCGAGCCGTGCTCTTTTTGGTTCAGCACATCAAATCATTACTCAAATTTTGAGTAAATGGAATATTACCTATACCTACCTTGACTCCTCCGCCAGCGCAGAGGAATGGGAAGCAGCGGTACAACCCAATACCAAAATGGTGTATTTGGAAACCCCTTCGAACCCTGGTCTTGATTTGGTAGACCTTGAAATGATTGGAAATCTTTGCAAAAAACACCAGCTGATCTACAATGTAGACAATTGTTTTGCCTCTCCTAGTTTGCAAAATCCAGCAGAATATGGAGCTGATTTAGTGGTACATTCTGCCACAAAATTCATGGACGGACAAGGTCGCGTATTGGGTGGAATCGTTGTGGGCAAAAAAGAATATATGAAAGACATTCGGTTTTTCTGTCGCCAAACCGGGCCATCTATGTCGCCCTTTAATGCTTGGGTATTGAGTAAAAGCCTAGAAACTTTGGACTTGCGAATGGAGAAACATTGCTCTAATGCATTGCAACTAGCAACGGCTTTGGACAAACACCCAGACGTAAAACAAGTTAAGTATCCGTTTCTGGCGTCTCATCCACAATTTGAACTAGCAAAGAAACAAATGTATGGTGGAGGTGCGGTAGTAACCATAGAATTGGACGGCGGCTTTGAGCGTGTTTCAGCATTTATGAAAGCATTAAAAATCGCTACGTTATCTTCCAATTTAGGAGATACCCGTACGATTGTAACCAATCCATATACCACTACCCATTCCAAATTAAAGGAAGACGAAAAGCTTTCTTTGGGAATCACCACTGGCTTATTAAGAATTTCGGTGGGTTTAGAACATATTGACGACCTAATCGAGGACTTTACCAATGCGGTGGAGGTTTCAGTGAAGGAAGTCGTTTAGAGCATATATAGATTATGGAATTAGCATCAAATTCTAACATGGAGTTAAACATAGATTCATTACAAGCAGCGATAACCGGAAAGTCAGAAATTGAATCCCTAGCCATTCTAGCGGACTTATTTCCTGGACAGGTTGTTTTTTCGAGCAGTTTAGGATATGAAGATCAGGTGATTACGGACCTTATTTTGAAAAACAACCTTAACATCGAGATTTTCAGTCTGGATACTGGTCGTTTGTTCAATGAAACCTACATGACTTTACAGAAAACCAATAATCGATACGATACGAAGATTAAGGTATACTATCCCGAAACTTCGGCAGTAGAAGAATTGGTGAGTACCAAAGGGCCATTGAGTTTTTATGAGTCGGTCGAAAATAGAAAGCAATGCTGCTTTATCCGTAAAGTGGAACCCTTAAACCGGGCGTTGAAAGGCGCTAAAATATGGGTTACCGGAATACGTGCAGAACAGTCGGGCAACCGAGTGGAAATGCCGCAGCTAGAAGCGGACGAAGCGCATCAACTGGTAAAGTTCCATCCTATTTTGGATTGGAGTTTCGATAAAGTTAAGGATTATGTTAAATCCAATGGCATTCCCTACAATCCGTTACACGACAAGGGATTTGTAAGTATTGGATGTGCTCCTTGCACGCGTGCAATTCAGGAAGGCGAAGATTTCCGGGCCGGTCGTTGGTGGTGGGAAGATGAGTCTAAAAAAGAGTGTGGCTTACATGCCAAATAAATTAGAAATCAGGCACTATTTAGTTTGAGTACTTGATTATTAAAGAAATTGTAAACAATATATTGAATTATGAATTTTGATTATCTGGATCAGTTAGAGGCGGAAGCGATCTATATCATGCGTGAGGTCGCAGGTCAATTTGAACGTCCTGCACTCCTTTTTTCAGGAGGAAAAGACTCCATTACCTTAGTAAGGTTGGCACAAAAGGCATTTGCTCCTGGCAAAATACCTTTTCCCCTGGTGCATGTAGACACAGGTCACAACTTTATTGAAGCGATCAACTACCGTGACGAGCTTGCTGAGAAAACAGGTTCAAAACTCATTGTTCGCTATGTTGAAGACACGATTAAAGCCAAAAGCCTGAAAGAACCAACCGGTAAAAATGCAAGTCGTAACTGGCTTCAAACTTTTACCCTGCTGGACACCATCGAAGAATTTGAATTCGATGCTTGTATCGGTGGAGCGCGACGTGACGAGGAAAAAGCCCGTGCAAAAGAGCGCATTTTCTCATTCCGAGATGAATTTGGACAATGGGATCCAAAACGTCAACGTCCTGAACTTTGGAATTTATTCAATGGTCGTATCCACAAAGGAGAAAACGTAAGAGTTTTCCCAATTTCTAACTGGACTGAATTAGACGTTTGGGCTTATTTGCAAAGAGAAGGTATTGAATTGCCTTCTATCTATTTCGCGCACGAAAGAGAATTGATCTTACGCGATGGCCATTTGTTAAACAATACGCCTGTAATCGAAAAAGATGTAAATGATGAAATCGTAACTCGTACAGTACGTTTCCGTACCGTGGGTGATATGACCTGTACTGCTGCGGTTGAGTCCAGCGCTGCTACAATTGAGGAAGTAATTTCGGAAATTACGATTTCCAGAATAAGCGAACGTGGTGAAACCCGTATCGACGACCAGCAAACCGAAGCGGCTATGGAAGACCGTAAAAAGGGAGGTTATTTCTGATCTATTTCAATTTCATATTCCTTTTTATATTTCATTCATAAAGGAAGTTAAAACAATATTCAAAAGTGGATTTACTAAGATTTATAACAGCAGGATCGGTTGATGACGGTAAAAGTACCTTGATCGGACGCTTGCTTTTCGATACAAAAAATATTTTGGCCGACCAGATGGAGGCCATTGAACGTGCCAGCAAAACCCGTAACACGGGAGAAATTGATTTGGCATTACTAACCGACGGACTTCGTTCGGAACGTGAACAAGGTATTACGATTGACGTTGCTTACAAATACTTCCAAACGCCAAATCGGAAATTTATCAGCATAGATGCTCCTGGGCATATCCAGTATACCCGTAATATGGTAACGGGTGCTTCCAATGCAGACTTGGCTATTATTTTGGTAGATGCCCGTCATGGCGTATCGGAACAAACACGTCGCCACTCCCTAATCGCATCCATGTTGGGAATACCTCACGTGGTGGTAGCGGTTAACAAAATGGATTTAGTTGGAAACTCAGAAGATGCATTTCTTGAAATTGCCAAATCTTATCAGGAATTAGCAGAAAAGTTAAATATCAAAGATTTAAAGATCATTCCTGTAAGTGCCCTCAATGGTGATAATATTGTGGAACGCTCCGCTAATATGTCGTGGTACACCGGGGAGACACTTTTATCAGTTATAGAAAATGTAAACGTACTCAATGATTACAATCATGAAGAAGGACGTTTCTCGGTACAATACGTATTAAGACCTCAAACCGAAGAGCTACATGACTACCGCGGATATGCCGGTCGTGTTCAAAGTGGTACCTTCAAAAAAGGTGATTTAGTAAAAATACTTCCTTCGGAACAAGAAAGTAAAATTGCGAAAATCGAGTTTGGAGGAAACGAAGTCGACCAAGCTACTGTTCTTGAGTCTGTAACCATCTTATTGGAAGATGATATAGACATTAGCAGAGGAGACACCATTGTTTCAGCTGCAAGCGCACCAATCGTAAGTCAAGATATTGATGCATTGGTATGCTGGATGGATGATAAAAAACAATTAAAACCGGGCAATAAGTATGTTTTACAGCATGGTACTGCCCGTTCCCGCTGTTCTGTTAAATCTATTGATTATCAAATTGATATCAGTACATACGACAAAAAAGAGGATATAGAAGGATTAAAACTGAATGACGTTGCTCGCATCGTTTTAAGAACCGCACAGCCCATGGCTTACGACCCTTATCAAAAAAATAGGGCAACGGGAGCAGCAATATTGATAGACGAGACCTCGAATATCACTGTTGGAGCTTGTATGATTGAATAAAATTAACAAGGGAAGTTAAGCTTTACACGAAGCTTAACTTCCAATTTAAAATCAAATCGGTATATATTAATATACTAATCCGATAGACATAAAGAAAATATCACCATGAGCGAATTATTAATTTCTGATAAAGTTTCTCCTGCCGCTAAAAGAGACATTCTTGATTTAAACCATAAAATAAATGCCTTCAACAGCGGAGAAACACCAGAAGAGGCATTTCGTAAATTCCGACTGACGCGCGGTGTATATGGCCAGCGCCAGCCTGGTGTCCAGATGATACGTATCAAATTACCGTTTGGCCGTATTACTTCCGAACAGCTTATAAAAATAGCCGACACTTCTGACAAGTATGCTACTGGAAATTTGCATGCTACTACCCGTCAGGATATCCAGTTACACTTTGTAAAACTGGCAGATTCTCCCCAGCTATGGGCAGATCTGGAA
>CAXBLH010000178.1:0-10346 GCA_963976315.1 uncultured Dyadobacter sp. | reverse complement strand
CCTGTTTTTGCTCAGGCCAATCACGGAGAAGTACGTGGTAGAGTGATCGATGCTCACCAACAGCCAGTTCCTTTTGCAACTATTATGGTTTTGGGTTCCAACAGAGGTACTACTACGGACAGTGAGGGTTTGTACCGATTGGATAATTTGCCAGAGGGAAATTTGGTGTTCCGGGCTTCCTTTATTGGGTATACCCTTCAAGAGAAGAAAATAAACATAAGTGCCAGCAAATTACAGCAGCTTAATTTTGAGCTAAAAGAAAGTTCGTCGCAACTGGATGAGGTAATTGTATCGGCTGGTAGAAGGGTTGAATCCTTAGCTGAAACACCTTCTTCTGTAACGGTTGTGAGTTCCAAAGAAATTAACGCACTCTCCACGATAAGCCCCAATATTGCAAATATCTTGGCATTTTCGGTACCCGGTTTAGGGGCTTCTACGAACCAGACGGGTAATTCTGGACAAACTTTACGAGGCCGAAATTTATTGGTTTTAATTGACGGAATTCCACAATCCACGCCTTTACGTGCCGGTGGGAGGGAAATTCGTACCATTGACCCTTCTGTGGTTGAACGTGTGGAAGTGATCAAAGGAGCTACTGCTATTTACGGAAATGGTGCCGACGGTGGTTTGATAAACTACATTACCAAAACACCGAAAACGGATCAGAAAATAGGGGGTTATAGTCAATTAAGTTTGACGGGTAATACCAAAGGTGATAGCACTTTGGGTTTTCGCGCTTCGCAGCAATTGTTTGGTAAGATCAAAAAGTTCGATTATATCGTAAGTGGTATGTACGAAAAAACAGGGGTCTATCGTGATGCCAAAGGAGAGGTGATTTCACCAGATTATGGTTTGGGTGAAACAAAAATTTACAATGCGTTTGCAAAAGTGGGGTACAACTTTACCGAAAACCAGCGCTTTGAAGCCATGTATAACTATTATAGTTCCAACCAGCATTCCGCCTATGTTTCTCGGGCTGGTGTGTATGGCCAATCTCCTGCGATCGGGGTTTGGGGTACTCGTAAAGGAATAGACGAAGGTACGCGTTACAATCACAACGCTAATTTCCAATACAGCAATAAGGCCATTTTTGGTAAAACTAGTTTGTCAGCCAATTTCTATCTGCAAGATTTTTGGACGGTTTATTCCAATTCTGAATCCTTTTATGGCAGTGGGCAATCTGCCATTATTTCAACCAAAAAAGGGTTTCGTGTGAATTTGAATACACCCTTTGTAATATCTCAAAAAGTGACAGGTGATGTGACTTATGGAATGGATATTCTGAACGACAAAACGAAGCAAAACTTGGTGGATGGCCGAGCTTGGGTTCCGAGTATCAATATGAATAACTTGGCTCCTTATGCGCAGGTAACCACCCAATGGTTGGACTATTTCAACCTTAAAACGGGATTACGTGCTGAAAATATAAAAATGGACATTGTTGACTACGCCACGTTGGCCACAGGACCAGACGGGCAGGGTAGTGTGGATGTAACCGGCGGAAAGCTAAATTATAATGCTTTTGTATTTAATGCCGGACTTCGGTATTCTAAATTCAAACATTTCAATCCTTTTGTGAGCTATTCACAGTCGTTTTCTATATTTGACTTAGGGAGAATTTTAAGAGCTGCCAAAGAAAATACAATCGCCGAATTACAAACCGAACCGATTATTGTAAACAATTATGAGGGTGGTTTTAGTAGCGTTTTGGGTCCATTAAGTGTGTCTGCTGCCTATTATTATAGTACTTCAAAACTGGGTTCTAACTTGCTGCTGGTAGATGGTAAATACATAGCGGAGCGCTTGCCAGAACGTGTTTGGGGGTATGAAGTACAGGTGGACTATAAGGTAGGAAACGGATTGCTAATTGGAGGTAACTATGCATTTGTCGAAGGAAAAGGAGATAAAGATGGCGACGGTCGTTTTGACGGACCCACTGACAAATACTTGAATTCTAATCGGATTACCCCTGTGAAAGTAACTGCTTATGCACGTTACAATCGTTCGAAATTCAACGCGGACCTTAACTGGCTCTATGTAGGTAACCGGGATCGTTTTCAGCCGAATGAAAAAGGGGTTTATCCCATTGGTGAAGGCCCTATTGAATCCTATAATACCTTTAATTTGTCATTGGGATACAAAATCCTGTCTAATTTGAAAGCAAATTTGGGAATTGAAAACTTGTTGAATACCTCCTATTACCCGGGTATAGCACAGTTTTACGGAACGAACATTAATTACACAAGAGGGAATGGCCGTAGGTTTAATCTGACGGTAGGATATAGTTTTTAAGCTGCTATTTGTTGCAATATGATCTTTAAGAGAATTATCAATTTTCTGCACCTTTGGCTCGGACTTTTGTCTGGGCTTGTGGTGTTTTTAATGGCACTTTCCGGTTGTGCTTATGTTTTTGTGGATGAGCTAAAGCCCATCGTATATCATGATCGCTATTTTGTACAACCTGAACAAAAGGCAAAACTTCCGTTATCCCAACTGCTAGCCATTGCTCAAAATGAGCTGGGAGCCAATATTGACATTACTCGGATTGAAATCAACAATGCAGCAGATCGCTCAGTGGTTTTTCGGTCTCAAAAGAACAATCCCGATGGACTTACTCATTGGGATTATTTTGAATATTACTATCGGGTTTATATCAATCCGTATAGCGGCCAAGTATTAAAAGTAGAAGATACAAAAAACGAATTTTTTCAACTCGCCCTTAGTTTACACATGCGTATGCTTTTTGGCGAAAAAGTGGGGCATTATGTGGTGGGTTATTCGGTGCTGATGTTCTTCATAATTCTGGTTACGGGTATAATTATGTGGTATCCCAAGAATTGGAAGAAGAAAAATGTGAATGAAAGTTTCAAAATAAAGTGGCGTGCAAAATGGAAACGACTCAATTATGACTTGCATAAAGTACTGGGGTTCTATGCGTTTTTTATTTTATTGCTTACCTCAGTAACTGGCCTAGTTTGGGTCTTCGACTGGGTGCATGAGTCTGTACGTTTTGTTGCAAATGGAGCTCAGGTAGTACCCACAACAAAACTTCCTCTCTCCGATTCAACGATGAGTTATAAGGAATATAGCCTGGATAAGGCCTATGTTCAGGTTCAAAGCCAATATCCGGAGGCTTATGCATATCTGATAATTTTGCCCAAAAAAGCCCAATCTACCCTCAATATATTTTCTTATCTCACCGACTGGAATCGGTACCAACGCGTATTTACGGGTTTTGATCGATATTCGGGACAACTTTTAATTAACAAAACGTTTCAGGATCTCAATAATGGAGATAAAGCTTTTCAATTAAACTTCGACCTTCATACGGGTGCTTATTTAGGTCTTTTCGGAAAAATACTCTCGTTTTTCGCTGCTTTGCTTTGTTCTACGCTACCAGTTACTGGGTTTTATATTTGGTGGAATAAAAAGCGTAAAAGTAAAAAAGTAATCAAACTCCTCTCCGTTGAAAATTAAGAGCCTGTTTAAAAATTAACCAATAGTTTGATTATGCTATTTTTGAGCTCTACCTGCGTTTAATTTTAAAGGGCGGTTCGCACAAAAAATAAGCTATAAACAATGCTATCATTAAAATCTAAACAGGCTCAAAAATCACTCTTTTTTAGATTTTTTTTTCTACCCTTTGCTTGCATGCATACAGCCCTCGATATGGCCATTGGGGGTTAATAAATGCTTATGGCATTCCGTTTAACAATTTATTTTTTAGGTAAAAATCCATTCAGAGGGTTTTTGTGACCACTTTAAAGAAAAATTATCACTAAAAAGTGAATAAATTTTCTTTTTGCCATAAGGGAAATTCAATACAAAAAAGTCTTGTAATTGTTACATAAACACACGTCGGCATGAATGATCCCTTATTTCAAAATAAAAAACATAACGATTTGCCTTTTGTAAACTCTAAATTAAAGTCGTTGGAGTCGTCTAAAGAGACGGATCCGTCTTTTTTTATAAGGGCAACATTTGAAGAGAACCCTAGTAAAGGACTAGAGCTTTTATTCCGACAATATTATGGACCCTTATGTAGTCATGCAGCCCGTTTTGTATATTCCAAACAGGTGGCCGAAGACCTTGTAAGTGAAGTCTTTTTTCAGTTTTACCGAACTAAGTCGTATAAAAAAATCACTACCTCTTTTAATCACTATCTATTTAGGTCGGTTAGAAATGAGTGTTATACTTATATCAAAAGAGAGTTTAATAAAACGGATGCAATAAATGTGACGGACGAAAATTGTATTTCCAGCAAGGAGCAGCAACCCGACGCTGAAATACATTATAATAACCTGAGCCGGAAAATAAACGAAACAATTGATGAGCTTCCAGCGCAATGTCAACGTGTTTTTTTAATGAGCCGTTTTGAGAATATGAAGTATCATGAGATTGCCCAAGAGTTGAATATTTCCCCCAAAACGGTAGAGGTTCATGTGTCAAAAGCATTAAAATACCTACGGAATGCTTTGAGTGGAGAGTGGTTACTCACTGGGATCATGGTGTTACTTTCTTGGCTTTAACAGCAACCTCCTTACTATAAAGTGTTGTAAAAATTTCTTGTTATGAATACAGCAATATCAAAATATATGCTTTTCGAATATTTGTCCGGACGGGCAAATCCGCTGGAAAGAAAAAGAGTCGAAGACTGGATTTCGGATGGTGGGAATAGTGCTATTTACTATCAATGGCTTTATGAATGGGAGACTGTCTCTCCACAGTTCAGTCCAGATGAAAATGATGCTTTCCAGAGATTATGGACTCGTGTGATAACGGACGAGAAAGAAGACGTTCAAGGTGCAACGTTGGATAATTTGGAGGGTTCTAACGACTTTGAAAAACGAAACTTATACAAAGTTTGGTGGAAGATGGCGGTGGCGGCGGTATTGTTGGTTGGCATTTCCTGGGTTTTTCGAGATACCATCTACTTTCGATCCTACCGTACTCCTTTTGGAAAAACTACCAATATTTATTTGGAAGACGGTAGTAGGGTTTCATTGAATGCCAATTCTGTTTTAAAAGTACCCCGACTAGGTTTTTGGGGTAGTAAACGGCAGGTTGAATTGAGTGGAGAAGCAGAGTTTGATGTAAGTCATACCGTAGATGATCAGCAGTTTATTGTCAAAACATCGGATACTTTTCAAGTGGAAGTATTGGGGACAGAATTTTCAGTTTTCGCACGACAACGCGCAACACAGGTAGTGCTAAAAACAGGAAGTGTACGGATTGGATATACTCACAATTCCAAGTATCAAAATATGATGATGAAGCCAGGCGATGTGGCTACACTGGATGAAGTTGGAACGGTACAACTAACAAAACAAAAAGATCCAGAAAATTTTGCCGCTTGGAAGGAAAAGCGCTACATATTCAATAGTACTTCTGTATCGGAAATTGGCCAATTGATGAAAGAAAACTTTGGAGTGAATTTAAAAGCAAAAGAAGAGGTGCTTAATCGAAAAATTACGGGAAACTTTAAAACTGAAAATGTGGATGAATTATTAAAAACCCTAACCGAAGTGCTTGATTTACAAGTGCTATACATAGACAGCAGTACTGTTTATATATCTAATTATTAATCAAAAAAATGTGGAACCAATGAAAAGAACATTATCTGTAAAACAGTTTGTTGTTTTGGGGCTAGTCACACTAGTTACAGGGCACCAAACTTCCTTTGCGCAAGAGGTTGCGTATATACCAAAAACATCGATAAATTACAATGTCGGCTCTCAGGAGATGAAATTAAAAAATGTCTTGCTAGAACTACAAAGACATTACGGCGTGGAAATCGTTTTTGAAGATAAGCTGGTGGGCGCCATCAATGTTACCACTAAGAAATTAGATTTTAAGCAATCCATTGAGAAAAACTTGACTATGTTGTTAGGTCAGAATGGGTTGCAATATAAAAAAACAAGGGCTAATACCTTTGTGATTACAGAAACCCGTGCTAAGGCTATTGAAGCTAAACCAGTAGAACCTGTAGAAAGTAGTGCGTTACCTGTTAAGCAACTGGTAGAGGTGTCTGAAGTAGAAACTAAATTGGCTACTACTGTATTAGAACGAACAGTAAAAGGAACCGTAAAGGATGAAAGCGGTATGCTTTTGCCAGGAGTAAGTGTGGTATTGAAAGGTACCCAGCGGGGAACCTCGACCAATGCCGATGGTGCCTTTGAAATCGATATCCCTGATGAACTAGGTAACAACGCAGTATTGGTGTTGAGTTTTGTAGGTTTTAAATCCAAAGAAGTACAAGTAGGCAGTCAGTCCAGTCTTACCTTAAACTTGGATCAAGACACAAATGCTCTTGAAGAAGTGGTGGTTGTAGGATACGGAACTGTCAAAAAGTCTGATTTAACCGGAGCAGTTGGGACGGTAAAAGCGGAGGTTTTGCAAGAGCGTCCGTCTTCCTCACTCAACCAAGGCTTGTCTGGGCGTATTACAGGTGTTAACGTTTCGTCTAACTCAGGTCGTCCTGGGGGGCGTGCTAATATCCGTATTCGTGGTGCGAGCTCCATAAGTGTATCCAATAATCCATTGTATGTAATTGATGGAGTGATCCTGAACTCGGTGGATTTGCAAAATGGTAGTACGCCTATTGATTACCTTAACCCGAATGATATCGCCTCTATTGAGGTTTTGAAGGATGCCTCTTCAACGGCCATTTATGGTGCAAGGGGAGCGAATGGGGTAATTATCGTTACAACAAAACGGGGAACGCCTTCTGGCGGTTCGGTGACCTACGATTCCTACGTGAGTGTGGGTGTGGCACCTAAGAAATTGCCGGTGTTAAACTCGAAAGAGTTTTTGGCACTGGAAGACCTGGCCTATAAAAATGCGGCTAAATATGATCCTGTGGGTTGGGCAACTGGTACAAAATATACTGATCCTAAACTGAAACGGACAAATCCATTGCTTTTTGATGCTAGTGGTAATCCTTTGTATGATACCGATTGGCAAGATGAAGCATTTCAAAAAGCGACCACTCAAAATCATCAGTTAGGGTTAACAGGTGGTAGTGAAAAAGGAAGTTATGGAGCATTTTTGAATTATAGAAATGAGAACGGAATTGTCAAAAACTCTTGGCAAAAAAGATTTTCAGGACGTTTTGTTTTCGATAGTCAAATTAAGAGCTGGCTAAAAGTGGGCGGTACTTTGGGTTATACCGATCAAAACGAGAAGCAGGTGGATCAGCTTGGTGGTGGTGGTATTACGGCCATGCGCCAGGTTTTGGAAGAACTTCCAATTATTCCAGTGCGGTACCCTGACGGTCGTTTCGCTAGTAACAGAGATTACCCCGGTATGGAAGGTGGTGATAGCCCGATCAGAGTAGGAGAAGAGCGCTTGTCTTTCCTAAGAACCCAAACGATGTTGGGAAATATGTATGCTACGATTCATTTGGCCGATGGTTTGGACTTTAAATCAACGATCGGAACGAATGTGATCAACCAACGCACCGATTACTTTGCAGCTGCTGGGCTTCAATATATTTCAGGAAACGGGGATGCTTCGGTAAATAACCAACGCTATAACTCATGGCAATTTGAAAACTACCTTACCTACAATAAGGAGTTTGCTAAAATTCATTCGGTAAATGCGATGATGGGATTGTCATGGCAACATGTGGATCGATTTGATAATTTGGCAAGAAGTCAAACCTTTACCGATACCTATTTCCAGTTTAATAACTTAGGTGCTGGGGCAACTGCGTTGGCTCCTTCCTCTTCTGCTTCTGCCTATGGTTTGAACTCCTACTTTGCACGTGTTAACTATGGTTTGTTAAACAAATACTTGGTGACCCTTACAGGACGTATCGATGGTTCTTCCAAATTTGGTACTGAAAATCAATATGCTTTTTTCCCGTCTGCTGCGGTGGCTTGGAGAGTAACAGAAGAAGAGTTTATGAAGGATATACCCGCTATCTCTAACTTGAAAATAAGAGCGAGCTATGGTGCAACAGGTAATTCTGAAATACCAGCTTACCGCGGTTTGGCGGGGATGTCTAATTACGATGCCATCTTCGGAGGAGTTAGGAATATCGGAATCGGAATTGGGCGTATTGCCAATTCTAACCTTAAGTGGGAAAAAACACAACAGGTGGATATGGGAATCGAGTTGGGATTATTCTCAAACAGACTGAGTTTCGAGTTGGATTTGTACCGTAGAAAAGTGAACGAAATGTTGTTAGATGCACCCTTGCCTTTGAGCAGTGGCTACACTAGTATTTATAGTAACATTGGAAGTATGGAGAATAAAGGAGTTGAATTTGCTGTAAATGCTACAGTTCTGAAAATGGATAATTTTTCTTGGAATACTACTTTCAATTACTCCTTCAATAAAAACAAGGTTTTGGCACTCTCGGGAGGAAGCGATATTTATTCAGGGGCAACTGTAATACGTGTGGGTGAGCCAGTAGGTTCATTCTTTGGAAGAGTTCATCAGGGAATTTGGTCGACGGCAGAAGCGGAGCAAGCTAAAAAGTACAACATGTTACCAGGAGATGTTAAATACTTGGATCTTAACAATGACGGTACGATTAACGATAACGACAGAACAGTGATTGGTAAAGGTATTCCTGATGGGTTTGGTACCTTCTTGAACACCTTTAATTATGGTGGTTGGTCCTTGACGGTGGATCTTCAATATATGTATGGCAATGATGTTTTGGATAGAAGTATTCACTCCGCAGAAGACAGACAAGGTATTGCCAATAGCTATAAAACGGTATTGAATGCATGGACGGAAACCAATCAGAATACCAATATTGCTCAGATTCGACCAATTAATGCCTATTATACAACTAATAATGATAGCCATAAAGTTTCGGATGCATCCTTCATTAGAGGTCGTAACTTGCTGCTTGCTTATACTTTCCCGTCATCTGTTGTATCTAGAATTAAACTGGATCGCTTGAGAGTATATGGTTCAATTCAAAACTTTTTTGTCGCAACAAAGTACTGGGGATATGATCCTGAAGTTTCTAACTCGGGTGCACCTTTCGATCAAGGATTCGGCCTTTATGATTATCCAAAACCACGGGTATTTATGTTAGGAGTAAATATTGGACTATAATTATTTCACAAACATTTGCAGAAGAAACAATGAAAGGATTAATAAAAAAATATAAGATATGGGTCATCATTGCAGGGACAATGTGGCTCACAGGTTGTTCCGATTTTTTGGAAGAGTCGGATCCCAGTAATTTTACAGTGGAGAACTACTTTACAAAGCCGGAGCACGCCAGAAGTTCCGTCAACGCAATTTATGCCAGTTTACGCGATCCCATGGTGAGTGGGTTTGGCGGGGGAACCTGGATGATGACTGAGTTTGCGACAGGTCTTGCTGCCACGGATTTAGGCCAAGCAGTTAATAGTTACTTTATTAAGGATCTCAGAAATACCTCTGACAATGGCTACGGACAGTCGTACTGGACTTCTTACTACAAGGGTATTGGGAATGCCAATTTGTCAATTGCCAAGATTCCTACCATTACCATGGATGCAACTGACATGAAAAAGTTATTAGGAGAAGCTTATTTCCTAAGAGCATTTTACTATTTCAATTTGGTGCAAATGTTTGGTAATATACCTTTGGTTACCGAGCCGGTAAACTTACAATCAGAGCAATTAAGGCCATCGCAGGCAACGCCAGAAGAAGTGTATAGCCTCATTGTCTCGGATTTGAAAATGGCAGAAGAAGCAGGTTTGCCTTGGGTGGATGCATCCGGTAAGGTAAGTTTAGGTGCTGTAAAGTCTCTTCTTGCTAAGGTTTATTTAACTATGGCAGGGTTTCCATTACAAAAAGGAAGTGAGTATTTCGATTTGGCTGCAAAAAAAGCGGGTGAAGTGATTGATTCAAAACAGTTTAAGCTGTTCACCACTTACAATGATTTACATAACCCAGCGAAGAAAAATGTGGAGGAGAATATTTTTATGATCCAATACAAAACACAGCTTATTCCTTCGGATTGGCAGCAGTCTATTGTGCCTTATAACAAGAATATTTCGGCGTACTCCAATGAAACCGGTGGTATCTATTCTACCATCGATTTTGTAAAATCCTATGACGCTGCTGATTTGCGTATCAAAGAAAAGCAGTTTTTCTATACTACTTTCACTAATGAAAAAGATAGGACTTTGAATGTAGACTTGGGTGGTTATTTTATATGGAAACATTTTGATGTAACAGCCAATACTACTACTGCTAATAGTGATCTCAACTGGTCTATTCTTCGCTATGCGGATGTGCTTTTAATCTATGCAGAAGCATCTAACGAGGTAAGTGGCCCGTCAACAAAGGCTTATGACGCTGTAAATGCGATCAGAACAAGAGCGGAATTGCCT
>CAXBLH010000177.1:0-10391 GCA_963976315.1 uncultured Dyadobacter sp. | reverse complement strand
TGTTTAAAAAAGCCCTCTAATTAACTCGTGGGCACTGTTCTTATAGGAATGAAGCAAAGAAATGGCCACGGATTCATATTGTTCCAAATCCGGAATCGAAATCTGTGAAACATCCAAGGGCTGAATTTCAACCCCATTGGCATCGAGTCGGGCATCGATTTCCAAAACATCGGTATAGAGTAAACTGGGTTCCGGAATATGTAATTGGAAAAGCGAAGGACGCTGTTGGTTTCCGATATACAGTAAATCTTTGAAACCCCTATTGACTACCAGTAACGTACGTGCACCCTTTCGTTCCAGCAGGGCGTTGGTACCTTTGGTAGTTCCCAAGCGCATGTCAATCGTGGGCAATGGCGCAGAAAGTGGTGTTTGTGTCAGCAATCGCGCAGCGAAAACAGGTGCTTCTTCGCCAGTATACAACTCAAAATCGAGTGCTTGTGTATACTCCAAATCGCTATCAATCGTGAGTAATTCTGTTTCAAAGTCAATGGAAGTGATTTTGGCAATAACTGTTGAACCCGTAAACTGTATGGAAAAGCCTACTAAAAGTGCATTACCAAATTGCCAGGAGGATTCAAATTTAAAACTTCTGCTCGCTACTTTACCCACAATCCGACCACGCAACCGAGCTGAGCTTAACACTTTTATTCTGGTGGTCATTCCCTGCGGACTCACCGCCAGACAATCGGTGAATGTACCGCCAGTATCTATATTTATTTTCCAGGATGGAGCGTTTCGAATATTCAATTTTTGGATGGTCTCAATGGATAGCATAAACAACAAGACCAAAATACAGGGTATTTTTGATAAACACCCTGTATGCAGTAGACTTTATCACGACTTGTTTAGTATAATAATCGGAAGTTTTATGCTTCTCAAAAATGTCATCCTAGTTGATTACCGGCTTTTAGTTGGTGCAACCTATTTTAAAATTGATAACTAAACAAACCGTAATAGCGGGTTACGCGTGAATCCATTAATAGGTATGTTGCCATCCCGTTACTTCCCTCTCTTCGAAATTCAAACCCATATTTTTTGAATTTTAATCCTAGACCGACCACTAATCCTTGTTCATAATTACGGGGAGTAGAAATCGCTTCTTTGACACTTACCTCGGGAGCTAGGTTAGTCACCAATACATGGGTAGTTATCTTGTTGGTTTTTGAAATCGCAAGTGCATTTGAAACACCTGCATTGAAAAATATTGAAACTGTTTTGACAGGCAATTGATACCGAATCAAACTACTTAATTTCAGATAGTTATAACCAATATTAACGTTTTTTTCTCTGTGATAATTTTCAGAGGATTGAAAAATAATGTTTGATTTGGCAGAATAGGATGTGTATAGCAAATCGTTACAAAAGGAAACTCGACGTCTAGTTCGGGGAATTATAAAATTAATGAACGCACCAAATGTGATATTTGTAGATTTATCAAAATCTGTTAATAAATCTACCGGAGTATCTCTACCATAAAACTTCAAATTCGATAACGATACGCCTGCCACTGCGCCAAACTCGGTTAACTTTGACTCGCGCTCTTTTCTGCTAATTTGCTTGGTGTCTGAACAATTATCATAGTAACTATCGAAAAGTTTATTTATAGACCTATCTGAATAGGTAATGAGATTTAGTTTATTTTCTATCTGTTTACAGTCAGCCAAATAGTATCTTAATTGCTGTTTAAAGGCATCTACAACCACCACTGTTGGACTTTCATTCACATATCGTTTATATCGATAATTGGTGAGTAACTCAAATTTTGAATTGTTTTTGATATACAATTGAATCTTATCCTTATCCGTTTTGAATTGAAACAAACTCTTTTCTCCTTCAACTAGTACCAACAAAAATACAGTATCCGCCACGATAGTAGGAACCGAAGTTTCGGGTAGGTCATTCATGCCATCCGGACTAATATCAATATCCACAAAGGCTTTAAAATATTTTTCGCCATGGACAGAAAAAGCAGTTATATCACTAATCCCCAATTCTTGTACGATATCTTCTCCCGACTTTTTAAATTCGATATTATCTGGATTCCTAAACCAGTTTTTGTACTTAATGAGCCCGGGAATCGTATCATTTTGGGTATCCAGGATATAACCGACTTCCCATCCATTTTGGGCAAAAGTCTGAGAAACACAGTGAAAAAAGATTACTAGTAATAGAGGTAGAAAGAATTTATTCATAGAAATTTGAAAAGAGTAAATCACCAGTTTATAAATGGCCGCAAAGTGCAATATTTCCTTGTTTACACCATCACTTTTTAACAAATTATTTCTACATATATTCCGTCTTTACCCCCTTACCCTTTCACTGCTTCTATATTCAGGCGTTTGCACCAACCCAAAAACACTTTATAAGTATTATCCAAAATCGCTTTTTGTTCCGTAGTAAGGGAGCCCTTTCTTTTTCTACTAATAGTTTCCATAGGTATTCCCCGTTTCTGCAAAAAATACTTGGCACTAATGGGGTAGTTACTGGATATAACCGGTTCCATTTTAGCAATTTCATTTTGTATCCAAATCGCCTCCTTCGCCTTAGAAGAATTATTGGCATTTTCACAAAGCCAGCTGTGGATTTCTGGATAAAAATTCCCCGATATTGGCGACATACCCCTTCCTCCGGATTGCAAAGACTTTAACCCGGATGCCGTATGCGCATTGTAAAATTCCAGCTGCGATCCTTTCGAAATTCTCAGTTTCTCGACAATTCCTTGGATATCCTCGGAAGTGTCTTTATGATAAACCATGTTTTTATTGGATACCAAAAACTGATACACTTTTGGAGAAAGTACACGCTTATACGGCGACGGACATTCGTAGGTCCCTAGCTTCATATCGCCCGTTAAGGCAAAAAACTTTTCAAAATTCGAAATTAATACCGCGTCACTTTCCTGTTTTTCCGCAAAATGACTAGTTATTAAAATGGTGGCATCTGCACCCAAGTCTTGTATCTTTTTACTAAAATTTGCTTTTTCTAGTATCGTATCTCCAAACGAGCCAGTCGAAACCACTGGATATTTTCCATTAACCTGTTTTACTACGTGTTTTGTAAGTGCAAGCCGCTCCTGAGGATCCAAATGATACATCTCACTGGACAAACAATTGGCAAAATAGCCCTTTGCTCCCGCAGCCTCATAAAAGTCGATCAACCTAGATAAGTTATCATAATCAATTTTAGAATTTGATAAAAATGGGGTAATCATCACCGGTACAAATTTCTTATCATTTCCAGCAAATACCGATTGGGTGCTATTCCCATCCCCTAAACTTTCGGGGTTGGCGTATAAACCTTGACCTAACTCCGATAGTACCGTTAACCCTAAAGTTGCTGCGGTTATTTTTCCGAAAAATGCCCGACGATTTGATTTGATTTCTGTTTCTTTCAAAATTCACTATTTTTAATTATACAAAAAGCGCTACCATAAATACTTGGAATTGGAGCGACTGGGCATATAATGAGGCAAATATTTTCTTAAAAAATAATCGACCTTATGACGAATGGTTTGGTATGTAAACTTTTTTAATCAAAAAACCGAAACCCACAATCGGCTCGAAAGTCGTTTTTAGGAAGAATTTGACCGCCAAAAGCAGACGCCCAGCTGCACCATTACACCACTCGTGATAATATCTATGTTAGCTCCTAAGAATTTTTTGGCCCAACAGTATTATTAAATTATTATTATTTCTACAAATAAGTAAAAATATTAGTCCATGTTTAGCCCGGTAGCGTACTTCGGTTATTCGCTAATCGCATGCGTGTTTTCCATAACAATCATGTAATAGCCATTATTAACCTAAACCTATTTGTCTGTATGAAACAAAAAATTTTATTCAATTGTAGCAGGCTCTTACCCTATTTCAAACGAGGAGCTTGTCTTTTATTCGCGTTGACATTCCTTTCGAACTTTGCGGTCGCCGAATCAATAATTACAACAAAAAACAACCCCTTTCTTTCGAAAAATAAGTCGTTTGCGCTAGTAACTGTAAAAGGAAAGGTTACCGACGAAAAGGGAGAAATACTACCGGGAGTAAATATTTTAGTAAAAGGTACCCAACAAGGTACCTCCACCGATAGTGAGGGAAATTTTTCAATAGAGGTAACTGGCACAAATGCGGTACTGGTATTTTCTTTTGTAGGCTATGTCCCCAGTGAAGTGCCGGTAGGATCCCAAACCATTTTGAATGTAAAAATGCAGGTGGAAAGCAAGGCCCTCAATGAGGTGGTAGTTACCGCTTTGGGTATCAAAAAAGAAGCTAAGTCGGTAGGTTATTCGGTTACCAAGGTAGATGGGAGTACGTTTACAAAGACCCGTGAGACCAACATAGGTAATTCGCTGGCCGGGAAGGTAGCTGGGGTAAATGTTTCCGCTGCTGCAACAGGGCCAGCCGGGTCAAGTAGGATCACGATTCGTGGCAATACGTCACTCAACGGCGACAACTCTCCCCTTTTTATCATCAACGGCTTACCAATGAACAATACCCAGTTCGGAAAATCCAAAGGAGATAATCCAGACTGGGGAGACAATATATCCAGTATCAATCCAGACGATGTGGAGGAAATGACCGTACTAAAAGGTGCTGCTGCTGCCGCTCTTTATGGTTCACGGGCAAAAAACGGAGCTATTATTATTACCACCAAGTCGGGTAAAGGCAACCAAGGAATTGGGATCGAATTCAATAGCAATAATACCGTTGAAGTGCCCTATTTTATGTGGCAAATTCAAAAGGAATATGGCCAGGGGTACAATGGTGTGAAACCTTCTGGCGTAGGAGTTGCTGCCGCTCACGGACAAAATCACTGGGGAGCACCTTATGACGGCTCCATGGTGGTTCAGTTGGACGGCGTTGAAAGGCCCTACTCCTATGTAAAAGACCAGCTATTGAAAGATTTTTACGGTAATGGGCATACGTCATCCAATAACATTGCCTTTACTGGTGGAGGCGATAAAGGAAACTTCAGGGTGGCCGTTACAGATATGCGCAATAAGGGTATCATTCCCAACGCAACTATGCGAAGAGATAATATCAGTCTGAGTATTAATCAGAATGCCACCAAAAATATTTCTATAAGTGCCAATGTAGATTATATTAACGAGCAGGTGGATAACCGGTACGTTCTTGAGTCGGGTAATGCCAACAGTGCGGCCAGTATTCTGTTTGTGAATAGCAATATGCCTAAGAGCTCTCTGGCGCCGGGTTATGATCCGGTTACTTTTATAGAAAAAACCCTTGGTACCGACCGTAACGCTACTAATCCTTATTATACTTTAAATCAGGTTAAAAACAAAACCCAAAAAGATCGGTTTATAGCCGCTGTAAATGCGCGTTGGGATATCAATGATTGGTTATTTGTACAAGGTAAGGCCGGACAGGATTTCTTTTCATATCAAATCAACAAGATCGTCCCGGAGGGAACTGGATACCGTCCTAATGGACAAATTGATCAAAATCAGATCAATTTCTGGGAAAGAAACTTTGAAGCGCTACTAGGGCTGAACAAAGCCCTTAATAAGGACCTTAACCTGTCAGTTAACCTAGGTGGTAACATGATGTCTCAACAAAATGGGGTATCCAATATCAGCGGTTCCGGTATTATTACGCCCCGTTTGGAAGTAATTAACAACACCTCAGTTCGAAACGTAAGTACCCAAGTCTATAATAAAAAAATCAATTCTGTATTTGGTACCGCTGAACTTGCTTTCAGAAACTATTTGTACCTCAATTTGACGGGACGAAACGACTGGTTTTCGACGCTTAGTCCAGAATCAAATAATTACTTCTATCCTTCCGCCAGCTTAAGTTATGTATTTTCAGACGCTTTTGACTTGCCTAAGGCCATTAGCTTTGGTAAACTAAGAATGTCGTATGCTTCGGTAGGAGGAGATACCGACCCGTATATGTTGAACCTCACTTACGGTGTATTACCTTACAGCTATGACGGCAAACCGCTGGGAACAATCAATCAAACCACGGTGCCTAATAAAAACTTGCGCCCACTTAGTGTGGAGGAATTTGAAGCCGGACTAGACCTTCGCTTGTTTAACAACAAACTCGGATTTGACATCGCTGCTTATAACCGGGTTACGACCAACGACATTGCAACCGAAAGTATTACCTCAGTAACGGGATATAATGGGGTGCTGGTAAACGTAGGTGAAATACGTAACCGAGGCGTTGAGATGCTGGTAACCGCAAGGCCCGTTACCACTAAGAACTTCAGCTGGGATGTTACGGCCAATCTAGGCTACAACAAAAGCAAGGTTTTGAAAATCTCAAACACAAGCAATGAGTTTCTTTTGGGTACCGCTACCAAGGTGTTCTTAAAGCATGTAGTGGGTGAGGAATATTCGCAAATTGTGGGTCGTACCATCAAAAAGGATGCTAATGGCAATGATATCATGGATGCTAAAGGTTTGCCAATAGTACCATCCGATGTGAAGTCCTTTGGTTCAGGTATTCATAAGTATACCGCTGGCTTAACCAATACATTCCGCTATAAAGCACTTACGCTTTCGGCTCAGGTGGACGGCAAATTTGGAGGTATGATCTATTCCAATACCAATTACAACCTGGAACACCGTGGGATGTCCTACCGTTCTTTATTGGGTAGAGCCAATGGCGTGGTGTTGCCCGGTGTAACTGAAACAGGGGAGGAAAACAAAGTGATGGTGACAGCTGCGCAGGTGAACAACCGGGATATTATTGTGAGACGACGTGACGCACTCGACGATTATCTATACGATGCCAGTTTTATCAAGCTCCGCTATGTATCCCTTACCTATAACGTACCCAAAGCTTTGTACGAAAAAATAGGATTTGTAAAAGGGGCTAGCGTTTCGCTGGTTGGTAGAAACCTTCAAATTTTGATGAAACATACCCCGGGCATTGATCCAGAAACCAACCTTTCGGCAGGTAACGATCAGGGAATCGAATCGACACAGCTTCCGCCAACGAGGAGCTATGGTTTTAATGTGAATTTGAAATTCTAAATAAAGAACTGATAAAATATATTTAAGATGAAAAAAATATTAAGCCTGATATTTGCATGCAGTATGCTACTCACAGCCAGCTGCGATGGCGATTTTGAAGAATTGAACAAGGATCCTAACTCGGTTACTGGCGATCGGTTTAACCCTTCGTACCTCTTTTCTTCTGCACAGCTTTTCACCTCCAGAGGAGATGAAAGCGTTTCAATAGATTACTCCGAAGCTTTTGTTCAACATTTTTCTACCCTTAGTGATGCTGGCACCTTCGATTTTTTTGGTGACAAATATGTGTATCACAAAGGAGGAAATGAAAACCTTTGGAAGAATACTTTCAATGCAGGTACTGGTGGTGCCATACTTCTGGAAGATGCAATACAACTGTCTAAAGACAACCCCGACTATAGCAATGTATACAACATGGCTAGGATATGGAAAACGGTAATTTACTCGCAGCTCACGGATATGTACGGCGATGTGCCCTACTCCGAAGCTAATCAGGGTTATTATGGGAATAATTACAAACCCAAGTATGACACGCAAAAGGATATTTATTACAATATGCTAAGCGAACTGGAAGATGCGATTAACAAACTGGATGCATCGAAACCCACTGTTACTGCGGATATTATTTACGGTGGAAACATCACTAAATGGAAAAAATTCGGGTATTCTATGATGCTCCGGTTGGGCATGCGATTGCAAAAAGTAGAACCACAAACGGCAGAAGCTTGGGTAAAAAAGGCCTATGCGGGAGGAGTTTTTACTTCTGTAGAAGACAATATGTTTTTCAAAGCCACCGACAAAACCGGCGCGCAGCAAGCGCTGGTAAATGGAGCCAGCTGGAAACTGTCCGTTGCAGGGGTGTCGCCAGGTAAGATCAGTGCAACGATCTTTAATTATATGAAAGGCCGCAATGACCCACGCCTTAAATACATGGTAGCCGTATACTCAAACCCCGCCGATGCAAAGACCAAAAATACTGACCCTGCTGTTCAGAAAGGAATGCCCAACGGCTTTAACTTGGTAACCATCAAAGCAGATCCAAGCTGGAACAGTGCTAAAGACCAGCATCAATACTCGGGTATCAACCGGGATGTTTACGCCAAGCTGGATGGCCCAAGAATGTTCCTCACCTATGGTGAAGTACAGTTTATGCTGGCAGAGGCCGTTGTTCGTGGGTGGATACCTGGAGATGCCGCTACATTTTATAAAAATGGAGTAAGTGGTGCCATGAAAAATCTGGCAATTTATGATGCATCAGCCGTTATAACGGATGCAGAAATCACTACCTACCTTACTGCAAATCCTTTTGTGGGGAGTGCCGACAAAGAAAAAGCTTATGAGCAGATCAATACACAGTATTGGGCAGCTTGTTTTTTAAATGGCTTGGAAGCATTCGCAAACGTTCGTCGGTCGGGGTACCCGAAGCTAGTCCCCATCAATTACCCCAGTAACGAAACGGATGGCACCTTTCCGCGCCGATTACGCTACCCAGAGGATGAACCGGTGTTGAATGCCGAAAACTACAAAGCCGCAGTTGCTCGTCAAGGCGCCGACAACTTCAAAACAAGAGTGTGGTGGGATAAGTAGTCTCGTACTCCTTAGAATACCTACTAAAATGGCGATTTCGACTATTCGAAATCGCCATTTTTTATTAGATACCCGTCGAATACCATCACTATTAGGATTCAAAATTATGTCTTCACCAGATCGCTTTTGCAGACAGTTTTTTCCTTTCGTTGTCCAACATGGAAATTTCACAAAAATACCCGAAACGGGAACAATGGGTAAAGAAAAAACAAAATGCTTCTGACCCTGATTTTGGTTATCAGCAGGTGGATTACACCCTGACTATTACCGATGATTTGATAAAATAAAAATGGTCACTGGACCTTATTACGGCTTTTTTAGTATTGCTATCGGCTGTCAAATTCTTTCAGAAAATAATTTTCGAGCTCATTGCTGGCTTCTAGTTGTTGCTTATAAAAGTCTTCATACAAAATCATTCGTGATAGAGTCTACTATTTTATATTATGTCGCAAACTCAAAAAGAATTTGCGACATAATAAAGTAGAACTATCATGTGTAGGCCTAAACTTTAATCTTTAAAAAGTTTACAAACCTATTGGGTTAAAATACCTTCAACGCATGAGAGCTATGAAAAGGTATATTTCACGACCAGCATTAACGCCTCTAACGTTTCCTTATCCACATCTGAAATAGATAGGGTAAATGGTGTATCCAAATCGATACCGGAGTGAAGTCCTTTGCATAGTTTCAAATCGTTTTCTCTTGCAAGATTTATAGGGGTGCCGCCAACGTTCACTACAAATGCGGCGGGATTATCCTTCACTTTTGCCAAAAATAGTACATTATCGATCTCTACGTTGTCAAATGGTTGAACCATATAAGGCAACCTCGATTTGTCGATCGTGAGGTCCATACTACCATTCTTTTTTAACAAATGCCATTCGTTTGCTAAATCGTGCTTCAGGTGCATGGCAATATGCAAGCCATTTTGTTTCAGGTTCTGGCTGATTTCTTGAAGTCGACTTCCGAGTGTTTCGTTGGCAGCGTTCCTTAGGCCTGACCCCCCTTCTCTGGAGGTATATTTTACATGTACAATCACGTCCGCAATGGTACTATAATCAAACTGCCTAATTTCGGTGGGAAGTTCTAATCTCCAGCTACTAATTGCCCCGGTATTCTCGAAAGGCAAGTACCGCTCGTCTCGGAAATTCAGTTCAAACATACCACTATCATTTTGAGCGTGACTAGTAGCGATGGATTGAATAGCACCCACATTATATACAAACCGGTTGTCTCCGGCAACTTCGGCATAGTTTCCTGGGTCATTGGTGTTATTTCTATACCTATTATTAACCAAAGAAAGCTTAGCACTCACTGATGTATAGGGTCCAGCAATACAAGGCAAGCTTATACTCACTGACTTCAACCGCCTGAAATATTGACCAGGGTGATCCATATCATAAATCACTTCGGGTATTTCAAAATCGCAGATCCCCGAGGCACGTAATCGGATCAAGGCTAATGGATCTAGCAGTGCAAGTGAAACATGTTTGGTAATTTCATATTCCCGTTTATTCTTATCCAGATACCCTGTTTGCATTCGTTTGATATCATGGATCAAATGGTCGGCGGACTGCAACCCTTTTTTCAATCTATCCCAATAACCATAAGAAATGAAACGATCGTCATTTCCCAGTTCAAAACGATAGCAACGTTCCGCTTTTTTGGCAAAATCATGCGCTAACTGGTAGGATTTAAAATAAACAGCACTGACTTGCCCGATCATCCAGTCATATAGTTCTTTATTCGTGAATTTGGAATGCATAAACTCGTCCGTTTTCTTAGCATTCTCAATTTGCAGTTCATG
>CAXBLH010000176.1:0-10426 GCA_963976315.1 uncultured Dyadobacter sp. | reverse complement strand
TACCCCAAAGTATAATCTAAAATTGGCCACTCTACCCGGACTTACAGCTGGCTTTGTAAATGCAGCTGGTTTCCTTGGGTTCGCTCTTCTGACCACGAACATAACGGGGCATGCTGCGTTACTTGCAGAAGGGATTGCACAACAAAACTGGCTGTACGCTCAAGTATATACTATATGGATGCTTTTATCTCTGGCAGGGGCATTTACCTGCGGAATATTTATTTCGCTTTTTGGAGCTCACCAACGATACTCCTACACCATACCCATCTTGATAGAAATCACCATGCTCGTCCTTTCGGCACTATATGGTCATAATTACGATGGAACAATTGTATCAAAAATTGTTTTTGCGGGTAGTCTACTATTTGCAATGGGTTTGCAGAATGCATTAGTTTCTATGATTTCAGGATCCGTAGTGAGAACAATCCATCTTACGGGTACATTTACAGACCTTGGAATTGAATTGGCACAATTGGTAAACACCAAACTAAAAGACCGAACTGGACTTTTTACGAAAATAAAACGCAAACTATTTATTATCTGCTCATTTATATCTGGGGCAATGGCAGGTGCTTATATATTCCAACGTATCGGTTTTACATCTTTCTATGCCCCAGTTCTCATTCTAATTTTTGCACTGTTCTAGGATATTTTAATAATCAATGTAAAACATTAATTATTATACTACTAAAAAGGCGTTGAAATTGGAGAAAAATTAATTCCTGTAAGAATATTACCCTCCTTAAAAGGAGTGGAAGTGGAAAAGGTTAGGCAAAAGTTAGAAAACATGAAAATGCTATTGACTGCCTAACCCTTTGAATGCGGTTTTAGGAATTTAATTTTTAATTAATGGGATTATCCAGAATACACTGGCCTGTACAACCATGTTTTTAAAGTCAGAACTGAAGGCTTCGTCGGAAAAGCCCCCCACTTTTGATACTCCAGATATATACCTTATTCCTGCACCAAAGCCATTTTCTGACTGATATCCCAGTCCTGCACCAATCGAAAAATCTAGTGTTTTTGAAAAATTATTGATGGCTTCACCCGGTATACTTTCCGGCAATCGTAGTCCAGCCTGAGGACCGGCCTCAATAAAGAAGCCATTTGCAATTCGAAACTTCAGCATCACAGGAACGTTCAAATAATTGATTTTAAAATCTTTCTTACTACCTGAGCTTTCAACCTTGGCGCCCTGCATTGAAAAAAGAATTTCAGGCTGAATAGAGAAAATCTTTCCAAAGCCAAAATTAACTACACTACCGAAGTGAAAACCTGCTTTTATGTTGGAATTAATAGTACCGCCAGAGTAATTGCTTAGATTGACTCCCGCCTTTGGACCAAAACTTAGTGATTGGGAATAAGTGCAGGTACTTAAAGCAAACATGCGATTGTAATTGTATTTTTTTCATGAGGTATTGGGTTAACGTAAACTCGATTTTATCAATTGGCTTACGGCTATTGAATAAGATCGCATTCCTTTTATTTATCCAATTAGCATTCTATTCAATTTTATAATATATTGAATATTAAAAACTTACACTACAAAAAGCAATAATTAGCACTGTTGTTGGAATATTATTTTTACAAAACAAAGTTTGTAGATTTAATTCTATAATCGTTATATATCCATTTCTATAAGTTACATTAATCACAGATCAAAAACGGACTAATGTATATTTTTAGACTAATAATTTTCACACTACTACTCCTTTATGATACTCTATATCAAATATATGGTCAGCCTTCGATGTAAACTCCTTGTAAAAGAAGAATTGATCAAATTAGGACTTCATTACGTAATTGTTGAATTGGGAACCGTTGAGATTCTTGAAGAAATTACCCAAGAACAACATGACGACTTGAAGAAAAACCTATTGCGCTCTGGACTTGAGTTGCTAGATGACAAGAAAAGCATCTTAATTGCAAAAATAAAAGCAGTGATTGTAGAAATGATTCACTATTCGGACGAATTACCGGTAACCAACTATTCTGATTATATTAGTGAGAAATTGGATTATGATTACACTTACCTTTCCAATACTTTTTCAGAAGTAAAGGGAATAACTATTCAACAGTTCATCATACTTCATAAAATTGAAAAGGTGAAGGAATTACTCTTATACGAAGAACTTAACCTGACGGAAATCGCATACAAATTGCACTATAGCAGTGTATCTCACTTGTCTAACCAATTCAAAAAAATAACTGGATTGACACCTACCTTTTTCAAAAAGTTCAAAATAAATCGAAATACGAATCTGGAGAATATGTAAGAATCAGCTTTGTAAGGACCTTTGGGCACTCAATCCAGGAAAATGGAACAATAGACTATTTCGGATAATGTTTATACGGATTGTAAGGTATATTTAACCCCTCCACGGCTATCTGGTTTTTAATCTTCAATTTCAAACAATTACCGAGCCATCCTGGTGCTCAATTGGCTGGCATTTCTTTGACTATCAAATAATTAAAAATCTATCGGAAACAATTTATTTCCAAATGCTACCAGAAATATCCTCCATAAAACGGAGGAACAGGAAACTAAAAATCCCGTAAATGATTGATTTACGGGATTTTAATAATTTTAGTACTATTACTCGTGGAGAAGATGGGATTCGAACCTTTCCAATCAAACTAAAACAAATATTTCTTAATAGTTCTGTTATACAGATAGTTATCAAATTTACACAAAAACACAAGAAACTAAAAGGAAGTAAAATAAAACTATTTTTGTGTGTATATTTGTGTGTGACTTAAAAACAACACACGAAATGAGTACAATATTTGAGATAAAACGAAGTATTACTTTCTTTCTTGAAAAGCGCAACGACAGCAACGGACAACTGATAATTGAAAATGTTCCAATTAGAATGTCAGTAAGCTTTGGAGGTAAACGTATTATGCTTTATGCTGGCTACCGTATCAATGCTTCTAAATTTGATGTTAAAAAACAACGGGCCAAAAATAACACTACCCATGGCAATGGAGTTACTCACTTAGATATAAATGAAAAGCTTGATAGATTGAGCCATGGCATTAATCTATATTTCAAGAATTGTGAGGTAAACGGGGTAATGCCTACCCTATCAGAAGTTAAAGCCGAATTTTCAAAACTTTCAGGGGATAAGAGTCAAAGAGTTGATAGTTTCTATAAAACATTTGATGAGTTCGTAAAAACCGTTGGCAAGCAAAATAATTGGGATCAAGATACATTTATAAAATTCTCAGTAGTCCGAAATCATTTAACTGGATTTGATAAAGAATTGACTTTTGAGCGGCTCAATTCTGATAAACTACTGGACTATGTTGATTATTTACGAAAAGACCGCAAACAGCGAAATACCACCATTAAAAAATCATTACAATTCTTACGATGGTTTCTTAGATGGGCCGATAAGAACAAACACCCCGTCAATCAAACTGCACTTGATTTTCAAGCCAAATTAAAGGGTACAGACGGATCTATTAAAAAGGTAGTATTCCTTACCATTGATGAACTTAAACATCTTGAAAGCTTTAAAATTCCTGAAACAAAATCATATCTCGATAGGGTAAGAGATGTATTCATTTTTTGTTGCTTCAGTGGTTTACGTTATTCCGATGCGTACAATTTAAAACGCAGCTCAGATAAAGGAGATGTGATTGAATTTGTCAGTCAGAAAACAACCGATTTGCTACGAGTAGAACTTAATAAATATTCAAGGGCCATTCTGGATAAGTACAAAGATATTCCGTTTCAAAATGAAAAAGCCTTACCCGTTATTTCCAATCAAAAAATGAACAAGTATTTAAAAGAATTGGGGGAATTGGCCGGACTGAACTCACAAGAAACCATAGTTTATTTTGTAGGTAATGAACGGATAGAAGAAACGTACAAAAAATACGAATTATTATCCACTCATTGCGGTAGAAAAACATTTGTAACTAATTTATTGTACATGGGTGTTAGCGACCACGTCATTAGACAATGGACGGGCCACAAAGACACGAAAAGCTTTGAGGTATATCATAAGATAGTGGACGACATTAAAGCCCGTGAAATGGCTAAATTCAACGATATATAAAAATGGAAACTTCAAGAATTGAAAAACAGAATGAAATAAAAAAAGCTGCAATAAGTTGTATTTCTTTACTAAGGTTTTCAAATGACCAGGAGGAACACGAATTGGTATTAACGAACCTTTCTAAATACATTGATCAGTATTGCTCCAAGGGCCCAATTATTGACGAAAACGGAAACCTTACAAAAGGGATAGTGACAGAATGGCAAACCATGGAATTATTTAAAGATCTTGTTTCCATATCAAAAGGAAACATAAGTCAAGTACTGGAAAAAAGTTTCAAACTATTTGACCACTTCGATACAAAAGAAGTGATTGAAAAACTTGAAGAATCAAAAAGCCAAATTAAGAAAACTAGGTTGTTATTTGAATTTGATGGCAAAACAGAAAAAGCACAAAAGGCTAAATTCTTAGAAAAGTACACCAAAGAAGAAATTAAAAGGCACCGTAAAATGGATATAGAAGCGATAGTTAATGATATGACTCCATTTATTGATATAGTTTCATTTATGTCAGTACCAGATGAACCACTACCCTATTTGTCTTGGAGAGATGAAAACAACGAAATAACCGACGACCCGACCAAGGTTATTGACAAAATTCCGTCCAACTTTCCAAGGTGGAAACAAGCTAATAATATAAAGGATTTTCAATATATTCTTGATAGAGAAATCAAGACAAAGAATATTCAAGGAACCCCGAAAGAAGCCTTTTACGAGACTTTAATTGAGCAGGTCAATACTTTAATAGCTGAATATAAAGAGTTTTCTAAGCCCAAAATAAGGGATGTCAATACAATTCAAATCGGGCTTGACTTTATCTCATTTGTTGAATCTCATCAAACAAAAATTATAGACTCAGTTCTTGAATCGGAAGTAAAAAAATCAAAGAAAAATAAATACAAAGGAAGTATCTATTTGGCAACTTGTATGATTATACGTGAATATCAAAACCAAGATGAACCAAGTGGCTCAGTAAAAGAAAACTCCGTGATTTGGAGCAATGAAATTATGAAAACTTTTGAAGTTTATATTGCCCCAGATACTTTACGTACTACTAACACCGAAGGAGTTAACATAAAAGACCATAAGGATAAAGACGATAAAAAGCAAAAGGCAGTGATTGACTTATTAAATTCAATTAAGTTAAATAAATTTGCTTTACGTCGATTAAAAGAAATAGAAGCAAAATCATGACAATTGGTTTCTAAAACACCAAATTAACCACTCAATAGTCACTCACCTACCACTCCCAACTTTACAACAAAAAAGCCTTATACATGCCATATAAGGCTTTTTTTGTTCTTGTATACTCCTAACCACTCAATTGTCGCTCCTAATAAGCCTAACTAGTTTTTTCCGAAAAAAAACTGCCCAAACTTTGTGGCATCACAACGGAATTAAACTTTTTTTATGATGAAAATTACAGCAGATACGCCACTTGTTTACCTTACGGTTAGCCAACTTAGGGAGCTGATAAGTTCTGAAATTTCTAAAAATATACCACAGGGAGAAACTCCCAACCCCGTTGATGGGGAAGCCCATATTTACGGGTTGAATGGATTGGCGGATTTTCTTGGTTGTTCTATTCCTACAGCCGCCAGAATTAAAAAATCAGGAAAAGTGCCATTCCTCCAATTTGGAAGAAAAATGATTTTCAATAAGGCCGAGGTTACCAAATCACTTTCGAATTATCGCTCTAAAAAATAAAAAAAGGTACGCATGAGAAAAACTCAAACGCACCTTAAGGTTGGGCACCCAAAGGTAACAAAAAAAGCACACAAATCAATTAATAATTCTGGTCTTGAAGCATTAAAAAAGCTTGCAAGTGAACGAGTTAGGGAAAAATACAAATCTGTACCTGAATTCGCGATACCTACACAAAAGTTCAGCGATAAGACTTCAAACCAGTTATCAAAATCAATCCTAAATTGGATTTGCTTAAATGGCTACCAAGCAGAACGTATAGCCGTGACAGGCCGTAGGATAGACCGAAGAAAAACAATAACCGATGGTATCGGCAGAAAAAAAGTAATTGGATCCGTGGACTGGATTAAGTCAAGCATGCAACCAGGCACCGCAGACATAAGCGCAACGATTAATGGAAAATCAATAAAGATCGAAATCAAGATTGGCAAAGACAAGCAGTCTGAAGCGCAAAAAACCTACCAACAGCAGGTAGAAAAGGCAGGAGGCATTTATTTGATTGTGAAGGATTTTCAGTGTTTCTATGAGTGGTTTTTGGACTTTGTAGGAAAGGGGGTAGAAAATGAATAATGTCATTGTTGCATCAAATCCAGATTGGGAAAGTTTGCAAAAGGTGGATACACCGGAACAATCAAAGAAAAAAACTTTACAAGAATTGTTATTGTCGGCAAAAGTAGACCTAGAAGCAGATTTGGTTCCTCCAGAAGTCGCAATCTATGCCATTAATGATAATGAAGAAAAAGTACCTATATGCACACTTGGTAATTTTTCGCTAATAATTGGAAAAGCAAAATCAAAAAAGACATTTTTCACGTCTATGCTTGCGGCAGCTGCACTTTCTGAATGGCCTGTTGGAAAATTACAAGGCTCATTACCTCCATCAAAAAATGAAGTGATATTTTTTGATACTGAACAGGGGGCATATCATGTCCAAAAAGTTGCCAGAAGAATAATGAAATTGGCAAATACCCAAAAAGCTTCCAAACTTCATGTTTACGGATTACGGAGATTTAGCTACAAAGAACGAATTGAATTGATTGAAGCAGCTATTTCAATTCATGATCGAGTTGGGTTAGTGATTATCGATGGTTCACGAGATTGCGTAGCGGATATCAATAACGCTGAAGAGTCAGTTTTGTTTGTGGGCAAAGTAATGAAAATATCAGAGGAAAGTGGCATACATATTATTTGTGTGCTTCACCAAAATAAAGGTGATTCAAATGCAAGGGGGCATTTAGGTACTGAGTCAGTTAATAAAGCAGAAACCGTATTATCAGTGACTCGAGACCAAAAAGATAAGAGCCTTTCATTTGTGGATCCAGAATATTGCCGAGACAAAGATCCGGATCAAATTGTATTCGAGATTAATCAAGAGGGCATTCCAGTTATGATTGACTATTCGCCACAAAACAAATCCAAATTTGAAAGTATCAAGGAGCCGTTCGACATAGACGAATTAACTCATAGGGAAATCTTATCTACGGTATTTTCTTATGAAGAAAGTCCAACCTACAACGAACTTTTGAAGCTATTAATGGTGGTATTACCAGAAAAAGGAATACCCTTTAAAAAGACAAAATCAGAGCAGTTAATAACCTGGTACAAAGTGAATGAAAAAATCAAAACCAATGGGAAAGATGGTACTAGACATTGCAGGTATTTACTGCACTAACCCTACTACCCTACCTAACCCTATATATATAGGGTTTAGGGTAGTAGGGTAGTAGAATAAGAGAGTTACCGTACTACCCTAAATTACTACCCTAGGGCAGTAAGGCAGTAAGAAAACCAAAAGAATCACACACCATGGAATCAATATTAAATACCACCATTTCAACTTTTGACGGTTATTATAATTTAGAACCGATCAACCGCAATTTGCTTGACTGGTTAACGGATCCATTAGAAGATGAAAAAATCAAAGCGATCCAAGGCGAACCCGAAAAAAAGAAACGTGATAAGCTCAAAGAAACCATTTCCCAAGGAACCATTTCAGCAACCTTTGAAGGTTCTCGGAAAATTGAAAATTTGAAAAGTAGAACGGGTCTCATTTGCATTGACATCGATATGAAAGACAATTTGCATATCACTAATTATAAAGAATTGAAGAACATTCTTTCAACAGCCCCATTTGTGGCGTATTTAAGCCGTTCGGTATCTGGTAGAGGGTTATTTGCCATTGTGCCAATTAAACAACCTGAAAAGCATCTTGAACACTTTTTAGCATTGGAATCTTTATTCAAGAAAATGAATATTGTAATTGATCCGGCTACGAAGGATATTACCCGTATGAGGTGCAAAAGTTACGATCCTAACCCGTACATTAATCACCAGGCGAAAACCTTTGAACGACTCATTGAAGTGCCTAAACCGCAGCCAAGAAAAACTAATTTTCAGTATAACCACTTGCATGGAGACACCACCCAAGCCAATGTTGAGCGAGTTATTAAAGAACTTCTTAGCCGCAGGATTGACATAACCACTACGGAAGAGCACTGGACTTATCGAGCCTTTGAGCTTATCAGCGAGTTTGGAGCCAATGCCATTGACTATTTCCACGATGTCAGCTCAATGAATGAGAAATATAATCCAATTGAAACTGATAAAAAATTCAATTCTTGCTTTAAACGAAATTCTAACAAACGAAGTATTGCATCATTCTTTTACGCTTGCCAACAAGCAGGAATCGAAATTAAAGAACAAGTGTTTAATGCTATTCCAGTAAGAAAAGCAATAGAAACACCAAAGCCTGTTCAAACTGAACCGATCCAAGAAAAAGCACCACCAAGCCGGGCAAAGTTTGATATTGAGGAATTTAAAACTTGGTATAAGACGATACCGTATAATCACGAAAAGATAGCTTTAAGCAATCTAGATACTTACGTATACAATGCAAGGTTCTTTGCAAATGGGCGGCTGAAGTACATAGCTACGCACGAGAACTACAAAGGAAAATTGCAAAACAACAGATCATTATTCATACAACAGGTTCAAGAGTTAAGAAGAAAATTATCCACAATTAATTAATAATAAGATGACAGAAGCACAAGCAAAAAAGGCCATAGAAAATTGGTCAGGGAATCAATCAGATGATGAGCCAAGCAAGGGAACGAGAGACCAAAATGGACAATTGAAAGTGACACCAAAAATTATCAGAGAATGGGCCAAGGAAAGAGAAGAAACAGAAAATTAGAACCATTAAGCGAAGCCTACCAGCTACTTGATTTAGGGGAATTTAATGAAGAAGTTTTCCAAGAATTAATAGCCTTTGGGATTAATGGAATCGCTCAGGAATACGCCGAACAGATCAATGAGCATTTATTAGATTTGTTCTTTGAGCACCCATTACTCCAGAATCCGATCAGAGCAGGAACAAAGGCTTTAATTAACAATCTGGAAACCGAATTGAAAAAAATTAAAAACGATAAAATCACACAATATTATGAATAAGAAAGAAATAGGGTCAGAAAAGACAATTGAAAAAGCCAACCATATTGGACTAGAGGTTCGATTTAATGAACTAGATTTCAATAAAGCATTTGGCCGCTATAAGCGACTAAAAGAAACAGTTGATAAGTTCGCATACGACTACGCCGAATTTGGTTGCCTTCCACCATTGGATGAGATCACCTTATTACGGATAAAAAACAACAAAACGGAGCCATTTTATGAAGCAATTGAAGCCACGATCAGAGAAGCGGCAAGCAATCAGCCAGTCTGGAAACGCCGAATCATGGAACAGGATATTGACAAAGCAAAAAAAGACCTTGGAAAATTGATTGGAAATTTTTCATTAGCGTTAAGGAATTTCAACAACAACGAACTGGATCTACCAGTAATAGATGACTTTACGTTGGTCATTACTGAATCTTTCGAGGAAAATCTTAAAGAACGATACCGCACCAGAATAAAGACTGAGGAAGGTTCTAAATGGTATGAGCAGTTTTTGACTGCTAAGCGTGAATTTGACCTGCTTATTTCAATGGGTGGGTATTTTGAAGGCCATTTTGACGCAAACAATCAGGATGGTTTGTGGTTCATTTCCGTACCAGAATAACAATTAATATTTTGTAACAACGGCTTCTTTTTCGAGAAGCATTAACACACTTTTTATTATTATGAGTACTACAAGAAAATACACACACGAGGAAGTTGACCAACTTCAAAAAGAAATTGATCAAAGCATTGATTTATCAGTTTCGTTAAGGGCTCAGTTCAAGAAGATGACTGAGCAACTAAGGCCCGAAACACCGAAAGAAGAAGCAAAATCAGTTATTGCCAATGCAACGGCAACTGAATTGAACGCCGTATGCGAATACATGGATCTTAAGCCTGAAGACTTAAAAAAAACCAATACAGACACTGTTTTGGATCAAGTAATGAAAAACATCTTTTAATTAGAATTATCAATGAACACACAAGAAAGAATACTTACCAACCAGGACGATGTTTTATTAGCTCAAATATTGACGGATTTTAGGCACTTTGAGCCATTAATTGAAAAGGTTGAAGCAACTTACAACGAACTGAAAATTGGAACGTTTAACCAACACACTTTTAAAGAAATAATCGAAAACGGTTCGACCTTCATTGTATCTGAATTTCAAGCAGAAATTAACCGAGGTTTGGATGAGTCAGGTGTTAAGCACCCTGTTC
>CAXBLH010000175.1:0-10539 GCA_963976315.1 uncultured Dyadobacter sp. | reverse complement strand
CTTCTATTTCCAAGGTATAAACGCCGTTAGATAGTGATCCAAAGGCAATGTCAACAAGGTTACTGGTAAGCTGAGCAGTTCTTCCAGAAGCCACCTCGTTTGATCCAGATTTAACTCTCCAGTCTATGTTTGGAACTCCATCTCCATCAAATTGAAGCTTCAAGGAAGTCGCGGTTACGTTCGTTATCGCAACTATCGAAGGGCCACGGCCACAATCACCTGGTATGGGTGAAGTAGTAATTGAAAATCCCTTTGAGCTTACCGAGGAATTACAGTTGCTTCCATCTATTTCTAAGGTGTAAGAACCTGCTACAAGGGAAGTAAAGGCAATTGAACCCACATTTCCATTGATTTGACTGGTTTGACCCGATCTGATCTCAGATCCATTTGATTTTATTTTCCAGTTAAAAGAAGTTATTCCTGAACCCCCAGAATAAGCAAAATTCAAGGAAGTATTGGTAATTTCAGAAATAGTACCCAGCTCAGGAGATGAACCACAGTCGTTATTTGAAATAATGGTACCGTACTTTGGTGTTGCTTTATAAAAACACCTATCAAATTGATACTCTGAGAGTGTATAACCCAAGGTATTCCAATTGAAATAACTACCGTTTTCTCCATTAAAGACAGCGGAAATTAATGAAGCGTTATAAGAGGTAGAATTGGGTTGCCAGACATTCCCCCCACTGTTTCTAAATGCTGAAATTCGAAGAATCCCATCATTTGTACTAGTCCATTGCTGAGTATGGACGCCATCACCACCAATGTAATCTCCCAATAGCTGGTCTTGTTTGATGAGTATTCCATCACAATAAATTCCTTCATTGGTAACGTTACCTAATAACCTTGGATTCATCGTACTTGGATCTAGCCGATTGATGCATTTATCAATTTGATTTTGATACTGCTCAATTGGAAAACGATTATTGTCCAAATGGAATAACATAGCCGGGACTTCGGAGATATTTGCCAAATTATGGGTTCCATCCGCCTCGTCCCGACTTATATAAACCCTATTATCTACAATAACCGTATAGATCATTCGGTTATCATTTCTACCTAATGCCTCTCCATGAGTCCAAGTTATATTTTCACAACTCACTTGAGCTGCCGCAGTTCTAACCCTACTACTATCCAAATTCTCAATTGATGGTAACGAACTAGCCTGCAGTGATGCTCCCAGGGATAACACCGCCAGTCCTCCCGAGAACAGAAGCGTTTTAAAATAATTCATCGTAAAAAAAAATCAAAGTGTATAAAATTTAAAATGAATGATTCATCATGTCCTGATTATCAAGACATCCGTCATATAATACTTTGAAGGGTTTGATTATATTATGAAGGGTAGTATCATTTAGAAATCATGTAAAACATATGAGTTTTCAACGGTTTTCTATTAGTGACTTACAAATGTAGATAATAATAATTATTATACTAACTACTTTTACATTATTTTTTTTAATATAGCTACATAAAATATTAAATAGGCCTATTATTTTTATAACTTTTCAAATTTTTAATATAATTATTTCTGTTATAATATAGAAATATCGATATTTACTAGTAAAGATAGTATACCTCTGCCGCAATAAGCAAACTATCGAGTAGAATTTTTTATAAATTAAACGTAATCTTTTTTCTACATAAAGTCAATGTTTTCTAGGATATCCTTGAAAGGTAATACTTCCATGCAGGTAGGAAATCAATTTCATGACGATTGGATTTGAATTAGGTCAACATATCATGGTAAGGCTATTCGTTTACTCCCCATTACTATTGAGGAACTGCTAGTGCCAGCTGTATGCAGGCACTGTTAACCACACTGAACGTAATAATCAAACTGTACAAAGAATTAACTGCTTCTGAAAAGCAATAATAAATTAAAGTAGACCAATAGTGCAGTTATATTAATTTACAATTGTAAATTTAATTTTTGGAGCATATTACTGGTAAACCAAGCAGTTTCAAATTTTTAACTACATTTAAGATGAAAACAATAACACCTTAATGAAATATTATGGAAGTAAAAGACAGTAACGGCAACCTACTAAACGAAGGAGACACGGTCACTTTGATCAAAGACTTAAAAGTAAAAGGGTCGTCAGTGACCTTGAAACGTGGCAAAACAGTAAAAAACATTCGGCTCACAGAGGATCCAGATGAAATAGATTGCAGGGTTGATGGAATGAGTATAGTACTCAAAACCGCTTTTATTAAGAAGTCTTAGACAGGAGTCCGCTTCGTATCTCAGTAACCACTGTTATAGGCGAAAAAGGCCTTACCGTGGTTTATGAATTATAAATAAGCCCTCTATTTGCTCCGCAGGCATAGAGGGCTTATTTGTGTCAATGAGTATAGATAAATATCAATCACCTTCCCTCTCCTTTTTTAATTCCGTATTTCAATTAGGTAATACCTTCTCAGGAATAATTTACAAGTATATACCGTCCTTGCCAAGACGCAGGAGTATCCAATATCTTTGTACATTACACATATGTATCAATAAAATCTTGTACTCAGACAAAACCAACGATTGAGTTTTATAAATTAATCACCATATGAAAACAATGTCCACTGCGCTGAAAATGTTCCTAAATATCAGCTATGTGCAGTTAAATGCCATTAAGAAGTTCGATGCTGGGCTAAATTTACACGGTATAAGCATGACAGATTTTATCGTCCTGTACCATCTTTCAAACGCGGTAGATGAAAAATTGCGGCGAATAGACCTGGCTGAAAAGGTAGGACTAACTGCCTCTGGCATCACCAGAATCCTCTCCCCTCTCGAAAAGTTAGGTATGGTTCGTAGAGAAGCCAACCATCGTGATGCACGCGTAAGCTATGTTAAACTTGCCCCTGCTGGCAAGCGTACGCTTAACGATACACTACAATATGCTGAGGAAATAGCGAGTGAAATTTCTAATAAAATGAAACCTTCAAAAATAGAAGACCTGTTTCAAGCTTTGTTGGATTTGGGAGGAAATATTAGATGATGGGCTTCCTTAGAATGATAAGAGTTTTTAGATACCTAACAATTTACAATACTATCAAGTATGTATATTTATAATAAAAGGGTACCGTTAATCCTTAATTCTCATAGCCGAACATTTGTAAATCAGTATCAAGGAAAAACCACAATTGTAAATAATAATAAATTTACAATTGTGGTTCATATGCTATTTAGATACACCTCCCTGTTCCCTGATCTAATTTACAATTTTAATCAAATTACTTAAGCTGGAGATTTAACTCTACCCCCATCTAATTTATTAATCGGAGTATTCTTGAAGTAACTGGCGGTAGCTATTTAAGACACTTGACTTGGAAATAAAGCCTACAAACTCCCCTCCGTTAGCTCTGACAATTGGCAGGTTCCATGCTCCTGTCTTGTCGAATTTCTCTGCGACAACCACAACGCTATCAAACTCCTCAATAACGGCATCGGGCTGCTTCATTAACTTCCTGATCGTGAGCAAATCAAAGGCATCTTTATTAAATAAAAGGGGTCTTAAATCATCTAATGAAATCACCCCGACTAATTTTGATTGATCGTTCAAAACAGCTATAATATTCCTTCTCCCCGTCCGAACTAGGCTTGCAAGTTCCTCAAAATTGGCATTAATATTTATTCGCTGAATATCTTTATCAATTAGATCTAAAGTATGTAACATGGACAACAAATTATGATCGTGTTTCCTAGTGAATATTTTTCCAGCTTTCGCCAGCTGTTCTAGATCAGGGGAGATTGGCGAAAACCATTTTGCAATCAGAAATGAAATAACGCTAACCATCATCAAAGGAATAAATAAATCGTAGCCAGAACTGGTTTCTGCAATCAAGAAAATCGCCGTTAAGGGAGCATATAAAACACCGCTCATTACTCCCGCCATTCCCACAATTACTAGGTTGGTGGTGGGGACATCTGGAATTCCTATCAGGGTGCATATCCCAGCGAACAAAAATCCCATGGAACCTCCTGAGAACAAAGAAGGTGCGAAATTACCTCCATTCCCTCCACTATAAATCGTGATGGAAGTGGCAAAGGCCTTTAAAATACAAATTAAAGCTACAAATATTACAACCACCCATTCGCTGTAACTCACCAGATGAAAAAAACTATTGTCTACGAGTTCCTTTACGTTCCCGTTTGCTAACATTTTCACGGTATCATACCCTTCCCCAAACAATGGTGGGTATAATACACAAAGTACTGACAATATAGATCCTCCTATCATCGCCTTTGTAAGACGAGAGTATTTCATTTCATGAAAATAATGCTCTACCATCGTACTGATCACTACGAAATACCTCGCGAATAAGCCACAAATAAGACCTAAAACTAAGTAAAATGGAATATTATGATAATCAAATGCACTTCTGGTTCGAAACTGAAATAGGACATCTTCATTGAGCAAAATACTGGACATCAAGCTCCCACACACCGCTGCTACTACTAATGGAATAAAGTCTGAAAAAACGACCCCGGTAAGTAAAATTTCCATTGCAAACATGACCCCTGCTATGGGGGCATTAAAGGCAGCAGCAATACCTGCCGTAGCTCCAGAGGCTAACAGCAGGGTTCTTTCACGGTATTTTAATTTATACGTTTGGGCATAATTTGAGCCAATTGCTGCCCCAGTTACTGCAATAGGACTTTCTAACCCTGCCGAACCTCCCAAACCGACGGTTATTGCACTTTGGATAATTTGGGAATACATTTTTAAGGGGCTTACAATACTGGAATTTCTAGCAATCTCATTGAGAATCACTGGTATCCCTTTTTTATCTTTCCCTTTAAATACAAATAAAACAACCAGCGTAGTGAGTACTATTCCCAGAAAAGGAAATAAGGCATAAAAGAAGATTTGTTCTTCAAAGTGAACTTTATGTGAAATTACATAATGAATATAATGAACCAAAGACTTCAAGATAACACCAGCAAGCCCACAAGTAAAACCAACAAGTATTCCGGATAAGATCAGAAATTGATTTCTATTTAGTACACTCTTAAGCCAAAACAATATAATTTCATAGCTTTGCGCTTTTTTGAGACTATACCGTGTAAAATCCCTTCTAAATTTGAGAAAATTATAAAATTTCTTGATACTACTTTGTTTCACAATTTCTCTTGTTTAATATGCTTATGCTAAATATTATTTTAATCCAATTACCTTTTATCTAACCACTAAAAAATAGAATTACTTGCTCTTTTCCAGCTTCAACGGCGCTCTTAATCACAGGCATTGATGTGAAATTACTTTAGAAAAACGAAAATGCCAGTTAAGATTAATAAATATTAAAACCTAAGAATCAGTTTCATTACCAATAGCCGTCTAAATGTTGAAATAAGTCGGCTTTCAAAAAAGAAAAGAAGTCCTCCATGTGGTTTCAAACATCGTTTTTTAGTTTTTGCTAGTCGAAACCTTTCTTACTAAATCCTGATCCTCTTCACAAGGTAGTTTAATCTTCCTTAATTTAATAAACGAGTACCCCACCCACCAAACAAAAGAGGACCAATTAGATTGGTCCTCTTTTGTTTGGTTATATCTAAAATTATATATTTCGAGCAAGTTTTACTTCCAATCGAATATCAACGCCTCGGTCGTTATAATTGTTATATCCGTTACCAGTCCCGATTCCAACACCTACCCCACTGCCCATGCCAATACCTCCACCTAATCCTATTCCAAAACGTGGAGAAATGCCTGACCCAGACGACTGTCCTTCTAATTTTATGTTGACTCCTACAAACTGTGTACGGTCGATATTGATTTCAAGAAGAGATAATGGGATGATGATTTGCTCGGTCAATTCATTGTTTCGGTCCATAGAAATTACCGAAGAAATACTCCCTTTACTTTCGACAAGATTTATAAAGTGTTGACCCGACTTATCTTTCCATAAAGCCTCTTTATTATAAGAGTCCAGTAATAGATTCAAACCTAAACTATTGGGCAAATCGGTATCCACCTTTCTCAGCGCTTTTTTATCTTCTTTTAGTACAACGGGAAACTGCAAGAAGTAGCTGTCTTTTTTCTGGCCTTCTGGACTAAAAGAAATTCGGAGTCCATTGCCCAGAATTTTCTGAATGGTATTTGGATCTCTGGTTTTAACGGTCAGATACAGAAATTGTTCATCGTTAATAATTCCATAGGCCAGTCGTGATTTCTGATCTTGCTGATCTGGCTTCACTTCATCAACATAATTAAAAGGAGCATTCCACTTAGCGTTGTAAGCTATTTTCTTGGAGCTACTGCAAGCAGTAGTAACTACCAACAATAACCACAACATATTCTTTTTGCATTTCATATAACTCATGTCAAGTAATTTAAATAATGAAATATTAACGAAAGGCTTTCTTATTCATTACTAAAATCTGACAAATTTTGTGGCACTTTGGTTGCAACGGCTCTAAAATACTTTCAGTAATCTTCCTATTTTGTCGTGCAACTGGGTAGGATTAAAAGGTTTGGCTAAGGTATCATTCATTCCTGAATTTAACGCCTCTTTGATATCTTCTGGTAGAATGGTGGCTGATAATGACAGAATGGGAATATAGTTATTCAAATTCTGACGCACATATCTTGCAGCTTGGTAACCATCCATTTCAGGCATTCTGGTATCCATTACAATCATATCATACGTTTCCGTTTTCATAAATTCAATTACCTCTAATCCATTAACAGCAATAGTGGTTGTCACTCCCCATGCAGTAAGGTATTTCTCTAAAAGCATAGAATTAATCCTATTGTCCTCAGCCACTAAAATCTTGGTATTAGGAAATGGTAACAGTTGGTAAAAAGGCACCATTTTAATTTCTTCCGAAGCTTTCGTTTCTACGGTATCTAAAATCAGTTCAAAATGAAAAACACTGCCTTTTCCAAAAGTACTATTCACATGTAAAACACCCCCCATCAGCTCTACAAGCTTTGAAGATATGGTGAGTCCTAAACCAGTACCTCCATAATGATGAGAAATTTCATCATTAGCTTGGCCGTATTCTGAAAAGATATTAGATAAATTTTCATCCGAAATTCCAATACCGGTATCTTCTATAAAAAAGCGAATTTTAGACCTAGCAGACCAGTCTTCCACCAAAACGATTCCAACTCTTACTTTACCTTCGGTTGTGAATTTCAATGCATTTCCAACTAAGTTCAGTAATATTTGATTCAGACGCATAGCATCCACCATAATGCTCGATGGTAAATTTGCGTCGTAATCAAATTCTAGAACAATTCCTTTTTCTTCTGCTTTGAAACGCATTAAGTCCAAAATACCGTTCCCAACTGACTCCAGATTTGTAACTGTTGGAATTATAGAAAATTTACCCTCGTCTATTTTGGAAATGTCTAATATGTCATTCAAAATATTTAATAGAGAATAGGACGATTGGAGTAACATATCCAATAAGCTTTTTTGCGAAGATTCCGTTAAGGTGGAATCTAACAAATTCCCTAAGCCTATTATTCCATTAAGTGGTGTCCTAATTTCGTGACTCATATTGGCAAGGAAGGATTCCTTGGCTTTTCTTGCTTTCTCCGCAGAAGTCTGAGCTAATAAAATCTCACGTTCGTGCGCTTTTCGAAGATTGATATCCCGAATATTAACAAACAACAAGGTGTTCTTATAAATTAACCTCAGTTCAAGCCAGAACGATTGTCTTAGATTGGTATAAAATTGATCTTCGATTACAACTACTTCCTCTAGGTTATAACTTTTTTGTTCGAGTAATTTTTTTAATGGGGAGTTTGTCGGGTTGACTAGTAGGTCAAGTATGGATGTATTTATAATACTTTCTGGCGCGTGCCCTAAAACCGTATGAATGGAGGGATTTACGGAAAGAAAAACACCGGTATCCGGTATCAATGAGGCAATTATATCAGGTGAGTTAAGCACAATCGTTTCAAAATCACTAAGTCTACGATTTTTTTGTTTGATCTCACTTTGGATTTGGGCAAGCCGAATCAATGAATCTACTTTTGCAACGGTAATATGCGGATCCAGTGGTTTATAAAGATAATCAACGGCTCCTGATTTCAGTCCAGTTACGGTATAAGATGTTTCCTTGGAAATTGCTGTTACAAATACTATTAAAATATCCTTTGTTTTTGGGTTGTTTTGCAAGGTTTTAGCAAACTCGAATCCATCCATTCCAGGCATTTGGACATCTACTAGTGCCACCAAAATTTCTTCTTGCCACACCATTTTTAAAGCTTCATTGGGCGATGTGGTCGCGTATATGGTAATATCTTCACGTTGTAAAATTGCTTGTAAAGACAACAGGTTTTCTTCGCGGTCGTCTAGTAATAATATTTTCGAACGAGTCATATATTTAATCTAGTAGGAAGCAATTTATTCAAGTGAACTTATTTTATATCAATATATAATAAAGCACCAGTTTTGAACTTTATAATTATTCTAATTCATAATTACTAAAATTAAATCACAAAATACTACTTCACATACATTTAGTAGGAAACAAAAATACTTAGAACTGATAACTTATTTTCATGTTATTTAACTTTTTGAAAAATATTAAGTTCTTTATTATAAATCTTAAAATAACTTTCTAAACCTGTATCATGTAATGATTCTCGCTTTCCTAAACACAGGAAGCCGAATATCATTAAGCTGTCATATAATTTTTTTAAGACAAGCACCCTTTGTTCGTTTGTAAAATAAATCATTACATTTCGACAGAGTATTAAATTAAATTCATTAAACACTCCATCGCCATTCAAATTATGAATAGCGAACAGTGCTTTCTTCCGAATCTCATTTCTAATATACGCTTGCTCATACATCACTTCATAGTAATCGGACAAAGAACTTGTTCCCTCTGAGAGCATATAATTTTCTGAATAGGTTTTCAACTTAGATAGTGGTAGCATTCCATCTCGAGCCTGCTTAATTACCTTCATACTAACATCGGTTGCATAGGTAAAAGATTTGCTCTCCAAATCCAGTTCCCTTAAAATAATTAACAAGGAAAAAGTTTCCTCTCCAGAAGCACATCCAGCACTCCATACTCGGATGAAGGGAAATGAATTTAGATAAACAAATAAATCCTTTCTAAGGAATTTAAAGAAATCAGGATCTCGAAACATTTCTGTATAATTTACAGTCACGCTTTGAACTAAATGTCCAATATTTACTTGTCCCAATTTTAGTTTTTCGACAAACTCTGGCAGGGTAAGGTTCTGTTGACTCACAAAATGTAAAATCCTTCTTCTAAGAGATTGTCTTGCATACCCCCCAAAATCAAAATTACCTCCCGTTTTTATTATCGAAATAACTTCTTCTAGCGCTTCTAATTCCATTCCAGTGATTGCTATTAGGCTTGATTCCCAACCCAAACTTTTAATAGTGATAACAGTTTGTCAATATCAATCGGTTTTGATATGTAGTCATTAGCCCCTGCATTTAAACAAGCTTCTCGGTCTCCTTGCATGGCCTTAGCGGTAACGGCGATGATTGGTAAATTTGAAAATTTGGGTTGTTTTCTAATTAATTTAGTAGCTTCAATCCCATCCATCTCAGGCATCATAACATCCATCAAGATCAACGCTATTTCCGGATCATTTTGAATATATTCCATAACTTCTTTACCGTTATTGGCGATGGCTATTTCAAAGCCGGTTTCTTGAAGAATGGCACTCAATGCAAAAATATTTCGCATATCATCATCTGCGATTAAAACTCTCTTTCCAACGAATGTTGCTTCTTTTGGTATATTAGTAGTATGGAGCGGTAACGCTTCCCCCATAGAACCAGATTCTACAGTCTCAGAAGGCAGAATTGTTTTAAAAAACAACTTGATTTCGTCTAGTAAACGTTCATTAGACTTCCTGGTTTTCATTACCACCGAATGACTGTACTCCATGAGTCGTTTCAGGTCTTCTCTACTTAATTCCTGAGCCGTATTTACCACTACTGGTATAAGGGCCCAGTTGGCGTTAAGCTTAATTTCATCCAGCAAATCCAGCCCATTATAATCTGGTAGGCGCATATCTAAAATAATCCCATCAATGGATTCAGTTTCTAACTTTTCAATAGCCTCCTTTCCTGAAAAAGCCTTAACTACATCAATATCATGCTCAATGAGGTATTTACTTAAGAATTCACTCTGGAATACATCATCTTCTACTAACAATATTTTATGACTCCCGGTACCCTTCCCTTCTAAACGTAAAAGATTAAATACCTTTTTAACGGTTGTTTCACTTAATGGTTTTTGGACAAAACCAACTACTGTGTTTTTCTTAACTTCATCAGTAGGTGGCTCCCCAGAGGAAATTAGATGCACCGGTATTGATTTTGTTTTTACATCCGCTTTAAGATATTCTAACACTTCCATTCCTGAAATATCAGGTAAATTCATGTCCAAGATAATGGCTGACGGTTTAAGCGATTTTGCTAATTCTAAACCTTCTTTTCCAGTACTAGCCAAAGCTACTTCAAAACCATTTTTTCTTCCTTTGCGAATAAGGTCCATTGCGAAAATCTCATCATCTTCTATTAAAAGCAACCGTTGAA
>CAXBLH010000174.1:0-10592 GCA_963976315.1 uncultured Dyadobacter sp. | reverse complement strand
CCTATACCAACCTTAGAACAGGATTTACCCAAGAGCTTAACACCAATACAGATGGTAGCTCCAAAACTGCCGGAACTTGGGAAAGAAATGGTTCTACCTACACCAGAGAATGGGTTGTTCCTGCTGGCTTAGCCATTCATTATGAATTAAGCCCACGCTTTGATTTAGGGGTCGATTTTACTTATAGCTATGTAAATACCGAGAAATTGGATTTAACTGCTGGAGGACTTACCGATTACCAAACACAGCAGGGTATTTGGACTTTCGCCAAAGGGGATTCTAAAAATGATGGTTGGGGAATGGCTTCCATTGCTCTTACTTACAAGTTAGGCAAGAACCCTGTTAAATCTAAAAATGGAGTTTACGATGCTGGAAGCGGTAGATATCACCTTCGTTGGGCAGATCCTAGAGCGTTGATTCCTGTACCTTACAATCCTACAATGGATGATGCAGATTCGATTGCGAAAGCGGTTATGCCTCCTCCGGTAGATCCTCGCTTGTATACCGATACTGACGGTGATGGTGTTGCCGATTTATTTGATAAGGAAGCCAATACTCCGCTGGGAAGTGTAGTTTCTGGTGGTGGAGTTGCGATGGATATCGATAAGATTATCAGAGATGCTATCAAAAACAACCTACCGAAAGACGAGTGTGAGGCTTTATTCTCAAACATAGAATTTGATACTGATAAGTCAATTATTAGAAATCCTTCGAAGGAAACCCTAAGCAAAGTAGTTGAATTATTGAATATGCGCGTTAATTGTAGAATCGTATTAGTGGGTCATACCGATGCCCGTGCTAGTGATAGCTATAACGTAGCACTTTCTAGACGTCGGGTGGATGCCGCTAAGAGGTTCCTTATCCGTGCTGGATTGCAAGATCCTAGCCGTATCCTTACGGAATATTACGGTGAACTAAGACCAATCGCTGAAAACACAACTGTTGAAGGTTTACAGTCTAATCGTCGTGTTGAAATTAAGATCCTACCACAAAATACAATCAGATCTACCTATCCTGCTGGATTTAGAAAATAAGATTGTTAGTACATATTTTAAAAAAGGTGGCTCATTTCATTATTGGGCCACCTTTTTTTATTTAAAGTTCTCACAAACTTTGAAACGGTTCAGCTGCTTTCGCCTTAACGGACTTACAGCTGTACATTGCAGAGCTGCGTTATCGGGAACACAGGTAATTTATTCCTCAGATTGTGGTATGCAGTGTGAGAAGTAGGGTTTCCATTTGGTATACGCAGGTCTTTAACTTAACGCTTTTGTTTCCCCAATTTAAATTAATTCCGTTTTTAGATAAAAAAAAGTCATGAAACAACGGTTGCTCCATGACTTTTTAAAGTGATCAGACTTCTGCTAAAATAGTGTTTTTGCTTTTTCCAAAGCGCTCTCAATTCCACTAATATCAGTTCCACCAGCAGTAGCGAAAAATGGTTGTCCACCACCGCCACCACGAATTTCTTTGGCGAGTTCTTTTATTATTTTTCCAGCATTCAGATTCGCACTATCCACTAAATTGGGAGCTATATATACGGAAAGTTGTGGTTTAGCATTTATTTCTGCTGCTAATACAATAATCAAATTTTCTATTTGATCCTTTAATTCAAAAGAAAGTTGTTTCAGCCCATCCGGCGCTGGTACTACTACCCTTTCAACAATTAAATTGAAAGATTGATAGGACTTCATCTTTTCAACCAGTCCCACTTTTATCACTTGTAGTTTTTCGTTCTCCAGAGCAGTTATTTTTTTCTGAAGGCCGTTTTTCTCCTCAATGAGGTTTTCAAGTGCTTTTAATAAATCGGTTGGGTTCTTTAAAAGGGCTTTTATAGAATCCAAGCTTAGTTCTTGTGTACGTATAAGTTCAAGTGCCTTTTCGCCAGTCACCGCTTCTATACGGCGAACACCTGCTGATACTGAACCTTCTGATAAGAACTTAAATAAGCCAATTTCACCAGTGGCAGAAACGTGGGTACCCCCGCAAAGTTCAAATGAATATTGAGGGTCGAAAATAATTAACCGCACAAAGTCGCCATATTTCTCTCCAAAGGTGGCTGTTGCACCCATGTCTAATGCTTGCTGGATAGGGACATTTCGTCTTTCTTCCAAAAGAATATTTTCGCGAATTTTTTCATTTACCCGGTCTTCTACTTTTTGCAATTCTTCCTCAGTCATTTTAGAGAAATGGGAAAAATCAAATCGCAACATATCCTCATTTAGGAAAGAACCTTTTTGGCCCACATGACTACCGAGAACTTCTTTCATGGCAGACAGCATGAGGTGAGTGGCCGTGTGGTTTGCTTTTATTTTGTTTCTTTTAGCGATATCTATTTTTGCTAAAACCTGCGGTGCCTTTGACAGTACCTCCTCTAAATTACTGTCTTTTGATATATGTATAAAAAGGTCATTCTCCTTCTTGGTGTCGATTATATTGATAGTGTTTTTGGTAGCACCGTCAAACCACTCCAAAGTACCTTGGTCGCCCACTTGTCCACCCATTTCTGCATAAAACGGAGTTCTGTCCAGAACAATGTGGTACTCGTCACCAGTTTTAGTTTTTACTTTTCGGTATTTTGTAATGACACCATTTACTTCGGTGAAGTCATATCCTACAAACTCAAAATCTGTTGCATTATTTAGTTCAATCCAGTCGGTTGCTTCTTTGGCAGCGTCTTGACGTGATCTTTTTTTCTGTTCAGCCATAGCATCGTCAAACCCTTGCTCATCAATGGATAAGCCCTTTTCACGAGCAATCAATGCAGTTAAGTCGACGGGGAAACCAAAAGTGTCGCTCAGTTCAAAAACTTCTGCTCCTGGAATGGTGTTAATCCCCTGTGTTTTTAAATTGGAAGTAATATTGTCCAATCTTTTAAGACCTAGTTCTAAGGTTTTTAAGAAGCTTTTTTCTTCTTCCAGAATTACTTTGGTAACGAACTCTTCCTGGACTTTCAGTTCTGGGAATACCTCTTTAAACTGCTCGGATAAAACAGCTACCAGTTTATGGAAAAATGGCTCCTGTAAACCCAAATAAGAATAGCCATAACGCACGGCACGCCTTAAAATTCGTCGAATTACATATCCTGCTTTTGCACTAGCAGGAAGTTGTCCGTCGGTAATCGCAAACGCTACGGCCCGAATATGATCGGCAATAACGCGCATGGCGATATCGGCGTATGTTTCGGCACCATATACCTTGCCGGATAAAGATTCTAATACTCTAAAGGTGTTTTGGAAAACATCTGTATCGTAATTTGAAGTTTTGTTTTGCACCGCCATACAGAGCCTTTCAAAGCCCATTCCGGTATCTACATGGGTGGCAGAAAGTGGTATAAGGGAAGCATCTGCCTTGCGCTCAAATTGCATAAACACCAGGTTCCAAATTTCAACTACTTGTGGATGATCCTGATTTACAAGTGATTTTCCAGAGATTGCGGAGATCTCTGATTCAGGTCGCAAATCAACGTGAATTTCGGAACAGGGGCCGCATGGGCCTGTATCACCCATTTCCCAAAAATTATCCTTTTTATTACCTAATATGATTCGGTCTTCTCCCACAATAGGTTTCCATAAATCCCAAGCCTCTTGGTCAAATGGAACACCATCTTTTGCATCTCCTTCGAATACAGAAACATACAAACGTTCTTTGGGGAGTTTATAAACCTCTGTTAAGAGCTCCCAAGCCCAATTGATAATTTCTTTCTTGAAATAATCACCAAATGACCAGTTGCCTAACATTTCGAACATCGTGTGGTGATAGGTATCAAAACCAACATCTTCCAAATCATTATGTTTCCCCGAAACACGTAAGCATTTTTGCGTATCCGCAATTCGCCTTGATGGAGGCGTTCCGTTTCCTAAAAAGTAATCTTTAAACTGAGCCATACCCGAATTGTTAAACATGAGGGTAGGGTCGTTTTTGGCGACAAGTGGAGCGGACGGAACGATCAGGTGTTCTTTACTTTTGAAAAAATCTAAAAAGGCCTGACGTATTTGGTGCGAATTCATATGGATTTTTGCGATTTTGATAGCCGTTCATTTTGGTTGAATTGAAAGCCATCACTTGTAAATTTGCCGCAAAGATAACAAAAAATCATCTTGGATTATGGTACGAATTTGTAAAGGATGTTCATTAGAAATTGTCAGTAACAAAATAATGTTGACCCAGGCTACTGAACTTCGAAAGAAAGCGACCATAAACCCTATCGCCATTGCATCAGCGCTGCGTTCAGAGCTTCTTCTACTCTAATTCTTGGTTTATGAAAATAGATGAGTCCATGGCCGGGTAGCATTAAATCGGTGTCACGTTTGGAGAACTTTAAGAGTGAGTTGATATAATGTTCTTTGTTGAAATCGATGGAGCCGCTCCAACCAAAATCGCCAGACAATAAGGTCCCAATTACATCACCACTAATAACAATTTTGCGACCTTCCCATTCAAAAAAATAAGCGGTGCAACCCATACTATGGCCTGGTAAGTGCATGACCTCAAATTCAATGTCATGTAATAGAAAAATTTCTTGATCTGTTAATTCTCTGTTTAGCTGAAATGGGATGAATTTTTTGTGATATAGATAACCACAGCATCGCTCATCGCCCGAGGCCACAGCTTGGGCAGTTTCCGTAATTGCCCATAATTTTACACCCATTGCCGACAGTCGATGTCCCGCTCCTGCGTGATCCAAATGTGGATGAGTTAAAATGCAATGCGTTATATTGTGAGGATCAAGACCCCAGTACTTTATATTGTCAAATATTTGCTCCAAAGTCTCCCCACAGCCACAATCAAACAGGATGAGACCTTTTTTTGTACTCAATACATAGCTGTTTCCATCGTTCCATAAGGCACCCTGTTGATCAAACGTGATTCCATTTAAATCACCACCCACTTGGTATAGATCTCGTAAAATTTGCATGCTTTGGTTTGGTTAAAAATTCTAGTCAAATTACCCCAAATACATATGGAAGGACTATTGGACATCCAATTGTTGAATTTTCGAACGTTTGCTAAACGTTGTTGCTTTTCAAAGAGTATAAAAATAGGGTCATTATCTTTTTTATTTAATAGACCTTATCACGACTGGTTTTGAATGTAGACTTTCGTTATCAAAAAACGAAAACCTATAATCGGCTCAAAATCGATTTTAGGAAGAGTTTGACATCCGAAAGCCGACCTGCGACTGCGATACTAAATAAGTAGTGGTAAAGTCAAATAGAATGATCTTTTTTTAGGTGCAGTTTGTAAATATTGCAATCTAAATAAGAATTCAAATAAGTATAGCGTATGAACAACTTTTAAAGTGCCTTAAATGAAACCTTATTCCGATTTAACGGCCGAAGAATTAGCAATGGAAAAGCTTTTTGTCAGGTGGGTTCAATCACCAGATGATACTTCCATAGCTACATTTTGGGAAGGTTGGTTGGAAAAAAATCCTACAATGTCCGAAAAGGTTTCTACTGCCCGATTTCTGGTAAAGCAAGCCTCTGATTTTCGACCAGAAATATTGTCGAATAATGAAGTAAACTCCCTGTGGGGGCGAATTCGAAATTCTTTGGAAACAATAACGGATCGTGAACAAAAGCCTAAAGATGACGAGATATGGAAGGCTGGTCTGGATTGGAAAACGGTGCTTCTAGGAATTTTAATTCTTGCTATTTTTGTGATTTGTGGAAGACTGTTACTCCTCTAAATATTTTTGTTAAAGCATGTAGGTTGTTGCTTTTCTGAGACCACAGATTTTGCCAAATTGTGGCTCTACTTTTGTTCTGTGAATTATTAGTTCGTAAAAGTCCGAAATGAAGCTTACATTTGTGCAAATCCTTTTAGTTTTGTAAGGGTTTGGATTTTGTAATTGCGTCGGTAACTAGTAGTTTATTTACTCCACTTTCCTACTTCGGGAAGTTAATTCCTTAAAATATACATTCATCTTGATATGTCACAAGTGGTAGATCCTTTATGGGTTTCATTGAGGAATGGTGATTTGTCATCCTTTGAGCTAGTATTTAACGAATATTACGCCTCACTTTTTAATTACGGTTGTAGGCTGAATAAGGATTCGGAAGAAGTAAAGGACTGTATTCAAATTTTATTTTTACAAATTTGGGAACGAAAGGAGCATTTAGGAGACTCGGACAATATTCGAAACTATTTGTTTGCTAGCCTGCGACGGCTCATTATAAAAAGGATTCAGTCAGAAAAAAATATTTTTGTGGCCCTCGATCAGGAAAATGTAGCTTTTTATACAGATCTATCCATTGAGGCGAAACTAATTGAACACGAAGCTAATAAGGAAGAAATTCAGGCCCTACACCTTGCACTTGAAAAACTGCCAGCCAGACAGCGTGAAGCTTTATTCCTTCGATTCTTTCATAATCATTCATTTCCAGATATTGCGGAAATAATGAATATTTCTACAAGGGCGGTTTACAAGTTGATTTATAAATCATTGGAATTGTTGAATCGAGAATTACTCCCCAAACCCAAATCGGTTTCCTATTTACTTTCCCTATTATTTTAAAAAGGGGTTATTGTCCCATACGATAACCATCCATTTTAATCCTAACAACTTCCCTCTTTACAAATATTTCTAAACTGGCTCTAAGCTAAAACTCTAAAATTAAATTTTTTATCAAAATATTATAAGTATTTAATGTTCTAATATACAGCTACTTCTGTTGGATTATCTGCATTTGTCAAAGTATTTATAAAAATAACACAAAATTTGAGGGTCACTTTTATCCATTTATAGCTTATAACTATTAGAGTGGTATCAATAGTATTATTACATGGATAAATATATACATTTCAGTACGCAGGAATTTTTGATGGATGATCATTTTCTGGAATGGCTTCGAAACGACAATCCGGAGTTAGATCAATTATGGTTGAAATGGCTTAGCAAGCATCCGGAGAAAATGCGTGAAGTCGAAGATGCCAAAACCATCTATTCTTCTCTCTCTTTCGAACCAAAGGCAATTCCATCTGCTGAGGTGCAATCTGAATGGAGACAATTGCGAGATAGTTTAGCGGCTGTCGAGTCCAATGATACCGATACAGAAGAAATTACTCAATTGAAAACAGGCTGGATTTGGAAAATGGCAGCCTGTATTGGTTTAATCGCCATGCTGGTATTTGGAAGGAATTATTTGAATCAAAGACAGCTTCCCTCTAGCTCTAAGATAATTACCTACACGGCACCTATAGGAAAGGTGAGCAATTTGGAATTGGAAGATGGTACCACCGTAAAGTTGAATGGTGGTTCAAAGCTCTCATATCCAGAACATTTTGAAATAAATTCCAGAATCGTGTCCTTAGTTGGGGTAGGTTTTTTTGAGGTTGCTAAAAACCCTGACAAACCTTTTCAAATTAGAACCGGGGAAGTAACCACTGAGGTATTGGGTACTTCTTTTTCCATTTCTGCAATTGCAGACGAAAATGAGGTTAAGGTGGAAGTAATTGAAGGAAAAGTAAAGGTAAATGCACATAAGAAAAATGCAGTAAACCATGAAGTGCTGCTAACCAAAGATGAGATGGCTATCATAGATAATACCACCAATGGGATGCAAGTGCTAGACTTTGATCCAACCACTTTGGAAGCTTGGAAAAATGGGGTGCTGTATTTCGGCCAATTAGACTTCGAAACCTTAGTCAATAGAATGGAAGATGCCTATGGAGTGAAGTTCGAGATTAGCGAAGGGTTTCAGATTGATAAGAACTGGAGATTTTCTGGAAAATTTGAAAATAAGAAATTGGATTATATTCTCAATGCGATCAGTTACCCCAAGTTATTCAATTATACCATCGTTGGAAATAAAATAATTATTACACCATGAATTAAACTTAATAAATATGGACTCAAGCTGAAAATCCGGCAACCATTGTATGGCTACCGGAAATTAAAGAAGACTTTACCCTTTTCCAGAGTTGGCGCTCGATCAAGAAAGGATAAAAGTCAATTGGAATGAATTTGAAATTCAAACATTTAAAATTATGCAAATAAAATTACCACAACAAATTGTTGTCATGTCCAGATATGCCATTATCGGAATGTTGATACAATGTATGTTCGTTGGATTGCTGTCAGCAGCAGATAGCAAGGCACAAGAACAGAGTATCGAAAAAATATCCATTAATCTGAAAGAAATTCCTCTTTCGGATGCGTTTAGTAAGATTGTTGAGAAATCCGATCTTAATTTTCAGTATAACAACCAAATGGTGAATACTAAAAAATTACATAAAAATTTTAAAAATGTAAGCCTTGGTGAGTTATTACGTTACATTTCCAGCGAAACTGGACTCAGTTTTAATCGTGTAAATGAAACGGTGTATGTATCTAAAGGTAAAGTAGGATCGGTTACGGAAGACTTAAAAACCCTTACTTCAGACAACCGAACTGATATGGCTTCTGTCAAAACCATGGTCGGTAGTAATTCTGCTCACCTTGTAAGCAGGCTGCAAAATGCCTTAACATCTCTGGAGGTAACTGTTTCTGGTAAGGTAACAGATGAAAAAGGAGAGGCATTGCCTGGTGTGAGTATTGTAGAAAAAGGAACTCCTAATGGAACGACCACCAATACCGAGGGAGCGTTTAACCTTACAGTAGCTAATAGTGCTTCGGTCATTGCCTTTAGTTTTATTGGATACCAGTCTCAAGAAATTACGGTAGGTAATCAGGCAAATGTTAGTATTAAGTTATTGCCAGAAGACAAATCGTTGGACGAGGTGGTTGTGGTAGGTTACGGTACTCAGAAAAAGGTCAATGTGACGGGTGCGGTTTCATCTATTAAAATTGATGATAAAATCACAAACCGGTCTCTTTCAAATGTATCGTCGGGGTTGTCTGGTTTGGTGCCCGGTTTGGCAGTAAGCCAAAATACCGGTATGGCCGGAAGAAATGGTGCCTCACTGATAATTAGAGGTTTGGGTACTGTTAATAATGCCAGTCCGTTAATTGTGGTGGATGGTATGCCGGATGTGGATATCAACCGGTTGAACATGAACGATATAGAAAGTGTATCGGTACTAAAAGATGCTACTTCTTCTTCTGTTTATGGTTCACGCGCTGCCAACGGTGTTATTTTGATTACTACCAAATCAGGTAAGGGTCAAGAAAAAGCATCTATTAATTTCTCTGGTAATTATGCAGCCCAAGTACCTACAAAAGCCTATTCTTTTATGGCTGATTATCCTCGTGCACTTACTCTGCATCAACGCTCAGCAGCAGTAAACTCTTTGAGGTCAAACTCTCTTTTTAAAGATGGTACCATAGACCAATGGATGGCCTTGGGTATGTTGGATCCGTTGGCTTATCCTAATACCGACTGGTGGGATATTATTACAAGAACGGGTTCTCTTCAGAACTATAACTTATCCGCCTCTGGAGGTAGCGACAAATCGAACTTCTTTTTATCGGTGGGTATGATGGATGAAAAAGGGATTCAGATCAACAACGATTATAAGCGTTACAATGCCCGTTTCAATTATGATTACAAAATCAGAAAGAACATTAATACGGGTATTAAATTCAACGGTAACTGGTCCAAAATCGCTTATGCACTAGAGGACGGGTTTACCGATGATGCTTCTACAAACACTGCTGGTTTTGATATGCAGTACGCCATTGCTGGTATTACGCCATACGACCCTGTTTCTGGTTATTATGGTGGGGTAATGGCTTATAACGAAGATCCGCAGGCTTATAACCCTTATACGCTTTATATCAACAATTTGAACCGTACCAATCGGCAGGAAGCGAATACAAGTATGTATTTGGACTGGGCTCCAATTGAAGGATTAGTTGCAAGAGTAGATTATGCCTTGAATTATTATAATCAGTTCAGATATTCTGCAGCAATGCCAAACCGCTCCTACAATTTTCAAACACAGTCGTTTGGTAGCCGCGTTTATGTTGGAGAAAATGCAGGTATAGGTAATTATACCAATACAGGTTTTAAAACCATGTTAAATGCAAGGTTGACTTATAAAAAGACTTTTGCAAAGAACCACGATTTCAGTGCTTTGGCTGTATTTAGTGAGGAATATTGGTACGATCGTTATCAAGCTTCTTCCAGAAACGACCGTTTGTATCCTTCTCTTCATGAGATTGATGCTGCACTTACAGATATTCAAAGTACGGGTGGTAACTCCTCTACGGAAGGTTTGAGATCCTATATTGGTCGTATGAATTATGCTGCATTTGACAAATACTTGGTGGAAGTGAATTTCCGGTATGATGGATCTTCAAAATTCTCAACAGGTAGTCAATTTGGTTTCTTTCCATCTGCGGCTTTGGGATGGCGGTTTACCGAAGAAGAGTTTATCGGTGCCTTTACGCGTAATGTCTTGACCAATGGTAAGCTGCGTGTTTCTTATGGTGGCTTGGGTAACAATAGTGGTGTAGGCCGTTATGAGCAACAAGAAACCTTGGATGCGCAAAACTACATGCTGAATGGTACTATTGTGAAGGGTTTTGTAAACAGTAAACTTGTAAATAAATCACTGTCTTGGGAAACTACCAAAGTATTCAACTTAGGGATGGATTTAGGCTTTATTAACAACCGCTTAACCGCGGAACTGGATTACTACGACCG
>CAXBLH010000173.1:0-10644 GCA_963976315.1 uncultured Dyadobacter sp. | reverse complement strand
CAAAAGGTGCAAATCCCATTCTACTTACACCCGTCATGCGCCGCCGTTTTGACGAAAAGGGTCAGTTTTATGATACCCATGGTGATTATCCTGCTGCGGTAAAGAAAGTTGCATCAGACCTAAATGTTCCATTAATAGATTTACATGCCAAAAGTAAGCAGGTTCTGGAGTCCAAAGGGGAGGAAGGTTCAAAAGCCTTGTTTTTACATTTGGCACCAGAATTATATCCGCATTTTAAAAAGGGGAAAGTGGATGATACCCATTTTTCGGAATATGGAGCCGAGGTAATGGCCAGTGAAGTGGCTGATGGAATTTTGGAAACGGTTCCTGCTTTAATTCCCTTTTTGAAACATTTTGGAGCTACCGATCGATATGCTTTTCAGCTGCCTATTATTCAAAAACCTTATTTCAAAGCAGATACTTTTAATATTGTAAATTATGGTGCAAAAAAAGATGGTATAAAACTGAATACCAACGCAATAAAACGGGCTATTGAGGCTTGTGGAAAGAATGGAGGAGGGGTGGTGCTTATTCCTGAAGGATTTTGGTTAACGGGTCCAATTGTGTTAGAAAGCCATATAAATCTTCATTTGGCAAAAGGAGCCTTGTTGCAATTTAGTGATCAATATGACGACTATCCCGTTGTTAAAACGAGTTTCGAAGGGGTGGATGCTATTCGGTGCCAGTCACCAATAAGCGCGGAAAATCTCGAAAATGTGGCTATTACCGGCTTTGGAATTGTGGATGGTGCTGGCCAGGTATGGCGAGCCGTGAAACGTGAAAAATTGACGGATAGCCAATGGAAAAGATTGGTTGATTCTGGTGGAATTGTAAGTGCAGATAAAAAGTTATGGTATCCCTCCGAGAAATATTTAAAAGGTGAAAATACCAAAGGGGCTGGTAATATAGCTGCCGGTTTTACTGTAGATAATGTAGCTTCATTGAAGGATTTTCTAAGACCCAATATGATCCGGTTTACGAATTGTAAACGCATATTACTAGAAGGGGTCACTTTCCAAAACTCCCCAGCCTGGAATCTTCATCCTATGCTTTGTGAACATATTACAGTAAAAAATATAACGGTTAGGAATCCTTGGTATGCTCAAAATGGAGATGGAATAGATATTGAATCATGCCGTTTTGGAATAGTCGATAACTGCACTTTTGATGTGGGGGATGACGGAATATGTATCAAATCGGGAAGGGATGAGGAAGGACGCAAACGTGGTGTGCCCACAGAAAATATAATTGTACAAAACGCTACTGTTTTTCATGGTCACGGTGGTTTTGTGATTGGAAGTGAAATGTCGGGTGGCGTCAAAAATATATTTATCAATAATTGTAACTTTCTTGGTACGGACGTGGGTTTACGTTTCAAAACTGCTCGGGGACGTGGAGGGGTAGTGGAAGACATTTTCGTCTCTAATATTAACATGACGAACATACCTGGTGAAGCCATATTATTTGATATGTATTATCAGGCCAAAGATCCAGTGCCACAAGCGGGTAAAATCTATGCGATGCCGGCCATGACCAAGGAGCCATTAGGCGAAGGTACACCAGTGTTCAGAAACTTCTCCATTAGAAATGTAGTCTGTAAAGGGGCAGAAACTGGGATATTGATTCGAGGTTTACCGGAAATGAGTATTAAGAACATCACCATTGAAAATTCTTTTATTCAATCAAACAAAGGCTTAATTTGTGTGGAAGCGGAGTATGTAAAATTGAAAAATGTAACGCTTTTGACCAAACAAAAAACAGCGATGTATATTTTGAACAGCAGCAATATTACTTTGGATCATATTACTTATGGCAAAGAGGTAGAAGTTCCCGTTAAAGTGGAAGGCAAATCTAGTGCTTCTATTAATCTGACCAATACATCTAAATCAATTACAGGTAAATTGATTGAATACTAGTAGGAAACTGATAATAATGACTTGGTAATTAAGAGTTAATTCAAAAGAGAAAATGTTACAAAAAGGAACCTTATTTATAAAAGACGGAGAGATTGCCTGGGAGGATCTTGGGGGAGGTGTTAAACGTAAAATATTGGGATATGCTGATAAGATAATGATGGTAAAAGTGGCATTCGAAGCAGGAGGCATTGGCGCACTGCATAGCCATTATCATGTCCAGATGAGCTATGTAGAAAGTGGTAGTTTTGAAATTACCATAGACGGTAAGTCGCAATTACTCCATACCGGAGATGCCTATTATTTGCCGCCTGATATCATTCATGGTGCAAAGTGCCTCGAAGCCGGGGTTTTGGTGGATGTTTTTACACCTTACCGAGAAGATTTTATAAAAGTTTGAATCAAAAAAGATAAAACCGATAATTATGAAGCTTATTAAATCGATAATAATAGTTTTTAGTTTAACCTGTATCAGTAGCTCCCTATGGGCACAACAAAGTAACAAAGAGGCAGAAGGCCGCAGGTTTATTTTAGATGAAAAAATTGGCTGGGAAGAGCTGGAGCCAGGGATCAAACGGAAAATAATGTCCTACGATGCCACCATGATGATGGTGAAAATTGACTTTAAAAAGGGCGGAGTTGGTAAAGAACATAAGCATGTGCATACCCAAATGAGCTATGTAGAAAGCGGTGTATTTGAAGTTACTGTTGACGGTAAAAAACAAATACTAAAAAAGGGGGATGCTTTTTATGTTCCTTCAAATGTTATGCATGGTGCCGTTTGCCTAAAATCAGGCGTACTAATTGATATGTTTACGCCTATGCGTGAAGATTTTGTGAAGTAAATTCAACATCATACCGTATGCAAAGGTTTCGAATTTTTTACTGGGTTTTTGGTTGGGTAGCGGTAGTTATAGGTAATAGTTTTGTTGCCTACGCACAAGAGATACCTTTTTCTCAACAAATGATTGATTCATTTATTAAGAATCATCCGGATTCTATTTTGGTGGGTAAAAATACCGCAACCAAATGGGATTATGAGCAAGGGTTAATGCTTAAGGCGATTGAGAAAGTTTGGAATAGAACCGGTTCTGGAAAATATTTTAATTATATACAAAATGATCTGAACCAGTATGTTGCGGAGGATGGAAGCATTAGGACTTATAAAAAGGAGGATTATAATATTGATAATATTCCCCCGGGAAGGGCGTTGCTTACCCTTTATCAACAGTCGTTACCGCAAAAAGAAAAATATAAAAAGGCTGCAGATCTACTATGGTCACAGCTGGAAAGCCAACCCCGAACGCACGAAGGTGGTTACTGGCATAAGCAGCGTTATCCATACCAAATGTGGCTTGATGGGCTGTTTATGGGTGAGCCATTTGCAGCTGAATATAGCTTGGTATTTAACCATCTCGAACATTTTGACGATATAGCCAAACAATTTGAATTGATAGAGAAACATGCCGTTGATTCGAGAACAGGACTCATTTACCATGCCTATGATGAAAGCCGGGGTATGCCTTGGGCCAGTCCACAGACAGGTTTGTCGCCCAATTTTTGGAGTCGTGCCATCGGCTGGTATGCTATTGCTATCGTTGATGTGCTAGATTATTTTCCTAAAAATCATCCCAAACGAAAGGAATTGATAGGATACCTTCAAAGACTGGCTCCTGTGTTGGTAAAATACCAAGACCCAAACGCTGGATTGTGGTACCAAGTAACTGATCAAGGGGATCGGTCTGGTAATTATTTCGAAGCATCGGCCTCTTGTATGTTCGTATATGCTTTGGCAAAGGGTGTTCGTATGGGCTACCTATCAGATGATTTTCTGAAAGCTGCTGAAAAAGGATACCAAGGTATATTGAAGGAATTTGTGGATCGAGAAAACGATGGAACACTTAGTTTGAACGGGACCGTTAGTGTGGGTGGTTTGGGTGGAAACCCTTATCGTTCGGGTAGCTTTGAATACTATATCAGTGAACCGATTAGGAAAAACGACCTGAAAGGAATCGGGCCATTTGTATTTGCTAGTGTAGAAATGGAAATCCTTCAAGAAAACCATATTGGAAAAGGAAAAACCGTTGGTTTGGATAATTACTTTAACCATGAGTTTAGAAAGGGTAGTGGAGGAGAAACTGAGCCGTTTCATTATTTATGGGAAGATCGATTGCATTCCGGTTTTTCATTATTCGGACAGATTTATCAGGAACTAGGGGCAAGAATTACCACGCTACATGAGGCTCCCAGTAGCCAAAATTTAAAAGATTTTTCAGTTTATATCATCGTTGATCCTGATACCAAAAAGGAAACGGCGGATCCTAATTTTATAGATAAAACTAGTATAGTGGCTATATCTCAATGGGTTAAATCCGGAGGGGTACTTTTACTCATGGCTAATGATACAGCAAACTGTGAAATTCCTCATTTTAATAAGCTGGCAAAAGTATTTGGGATTCAGTTTACTAACAAAAATAGGAATATGGTTCAGGGACTTCAGTTTGAACAGGGACGAATTGATATTCCGCAAATGGGACAAGACATTTTTAAACGTGCACAAAAAGTGTATATCAAGGAGCTTTCCCCATTGAAGTTAAAATCACCTGCCCAATCAGTAGTTAAGGATCACGGTGACGTGATTTTTGGAGTGGCTAGGTACGGAAAAGGTACCGTCTTTGCTGTTGGAGATCCATGGCTATATAATGAGTATCTGGACGGTAGGCGTATAGATGGTTCCTTTCAGAACTTTGATGCAGCCAAAGAGTTGGCAAGTTGGCTGCTGTTACAAGCAGGGACTAAGTAAGCTGGATTGAACTATATAATCACTTGATAGTAAGTAAGATTACATTAAAATATTCTTTGCCTTTGATTAAAGAATTCTTTCACAACTAAATAAAAAACCCTTATGCATGAGCAAATGACCAAATACAGGTGGCGGGTAGTTGCCCTGTTATTTTTTGCTACTACTATCAATTATTTGGACCGTCAAGTACTCGGTTTGTTGAAGCCAACACTGGAAGCGGAGTTCAACTGGACTGAAACGGATTTTAGTTATATCGTAATGGCATTTCAAGCAGCTTATGCTATTTCTCTCATTGGTTTTGGAGCCATTGTAGACAAAATTGGTACCAAGTTGGGATATATCATATCGATAGTAGTATGGAGTGTTGGTGCTATGTTACATGCAGTTGCAACTGGAACATTTAGTTTTGCAATGATGAGAGCTCTTTTAGGGCTTGGGGAAGCGGGGAATTTTCCAGTAGCCATAAAGGCAACAGCCGAATGGTTCCCGAAAAAGGAACGGGCCTTGGCCACGGGCATTTTTAATTCAGGTGCTAATATTGGGGCGGTGGTTGCTCCCATCATGGTACCATGGATTTTGGGTATTTATGGTTGGCAAATGGCTTTTATTTTAACTGGGGCCGTGGGTTTTATTTGGTTATTCTTTTGGATAAAATATTACGAAATACCGTCCAAACAGCCACGTACCAATGCCGCCGAAATTGCTTTTATTGAAAGCGATAACGAACCAGACACGAGTCTTGAAAAACCTGTTAAATGGCTAGAGTTGTTTAAAATCAAACAAACCTGGGCTTTTGTATTTGGGAAAATGCTTACAGATCCTATTTGGTGGTTTTTTCTATACTGGCTGCCTTCTTACTTTGCGGAGGCTTTCCACATGGATTTGTCTAAGCCGAGTCTTGAATTAGTAATTGTCTATACCGCTACTACTATCGGAAGTATCGGAGGTGGCTATTTATCTGGTTTCTTTATCAATAAAGGTTGGCCGGTTTTCAAAGCAAGAAAGGTTTCTATGCTATTGTTTGCAGTTTTAGTAACCCCCATCATGTTGGCACAATATACTACCAATGTTTGGGTAGCCGTAGGGCTTATCAGTTTGGCAGCAGCGGCACATCAGGCATGGAGTGCGAATATATTTACCACAGCCAGTGATATGTTCCCCAAAAAAGCAGTGAGTTCTATTGTTGGAATTGGTGGCATGGCCGGATCCGTTGGAGGGATTTTATTTCCATTAGCGGTCGGAATTATATTGGATAAATATAAACTCGCCGGTAATATTGGCGCAGGTTATAATGTGATTTTTATTCTGTGTGGATGCGCTTATTTACTGGCTTGGGTGGTAATGCATTTCTTTGCACCGAAAATGGAAAAAGTAGATATTTAATTCAATCAAAAATAGGATGAAAAGGCTAATAATAGTAATGCTTGTTTCAGGACTTTCGTTCTTTAAAGCACAGGCCCAAATGGAAGACTTACAGGCGATCGGGACAGCGGTGGAGCATTTAAGACAAGCGATGGTGGATGCCAATCCTGCGGCTTTGGAGCAATTAACATCGCCACTTCTTACTTATGGTCATTCTAGTGGTTTGATCGAAGGCCAAACGGAATTTATCAGAGCCATTGTAAGTGGAGAGTCCAATTTTACTAAAATTGAATTGGAAGATCAAGAAGTGACACTTTCGGATGATGTTGCCTTGGTGCGCCACAACCTTTTTGGTGATACTGCAAATAAAGGAAAAGAGCCTGGTAAAATTCGTTTGGGAGTACTTACCACTTGGCAAAAAACCGACGGAGCGTGGGTTTTAATAGGAAGGCAAGCTTTTAAATTACCTTAATACTATCGTACAAAAAGAGGGTGTTGTATCAAATCGTTTGATACAACACCCTCTTTATTGAAGTCTAAAAAACTACTCTTACCGAAAGACAAAAGTGAAATTAGGCCAAGTCTTCTTGAGTCCGTAATAAGTCCTCTAAAGTCTCTCGTCTTCTAATTAATTTGGCTGCTCCATTATCTACCAAAACTTCGGCAGTTTTGAATCTTGCATTGTAATTAGAACTCATAGTAAAGCCATAAGCCCCTGCATTCATGAACGCAAGAATGTCATTCTGGGAAACCTCAGGCAATAATCTATCCGAAGCAAAAGTATCTGTTTCGCAAATGTAACCCACAATATTGTATTTTTTCTCCATGCCACCTGGGTTGGTAGTGTTCAGAATATGATGATAGGATCCATACATCATGGGGCGAATCAAATGGTTGAGTCCTGAGTCCAGATGAACAAAGTTTCTTGCCGGATCATTTTTTACAACCGTCACCTTTGATAATAGATAACCGGATTCACTCACCAAAAATTTCCCTGGTTCAAACCAAAGTTGTAGCTCACGACCATATTCTTTACAAAAGTTTAGAAATCTCTCTGAAATTTTTTCGCCTAGTAAGGCCATGTCAGTAATTTCGTCGCCAGGTTTGTAAGAAACTTTAAACCCACCACCCAAATCTATAATTTCAAGATCTTTAAAGCTTTTTGCCGCCTTTAAAAGTATATCAGCTACCAATAAAAAGGGTTCGGCATCTTTAATATCGGAACCAGTATGTTGATGTAGACCGACTACTTTAATAGAATATTGGTTAACGATTTGAAGGATATCGTCCAATAACAGTACAGAAATACCGAACTTAGAGTCCGCATGAGCCGTCATTATTTTTGCATTTCCGCCTGCCGCAACATTGGGTTTTATACGAATCATACAGGGCTTGGTAGCGCCATAAGTTTTGCCAAACCATTCCAATAGTGGTATACTATCAATATTTACAATAGCACCCGTTTCAATAGCTTCTTGAACTTCCTGAAAAGGAACGCCACTGGGCGTAAAGGTGATTTGGCTTGCTTCATAACCTGCCAATTTTCCCATTTCTAACTCTCCAGGGGAAACCACATCTAATTCAACCCCTTGTTCACGCATGAGGCGTAGGATAGTGAGGTTGGTATTGGCTTTACAGGCGTATTTTATTTTTAAATTAACCTTTTTAAAGGCCTCTTGAAGTAACGAAATTTTATGTCTGATAACCTGAGCATCATATACATACAGCGGACTGCCATAGGTTTCTATAAGATTTGCAGTGGTAATACCCTGTATTGAAAAGTCTTGTTGTTCCAGTTGTTGCATGGATTGCATCGTATTTTCTGGTTAAAAATGGTATTAATAATTTTGAAAGGGCCTATTTTAAGTATTTGTCAAGGTATTCTGCCATTTCACTTTGAAGTTTTTTGGCTTCTTTTTCAGCTTCCTTACCGAAATTTTGACCATTACTTGCATAAATGATGCTTCTGGAAGCATTTACTAGAAGTCCACAATGCTTATTCATGCCATATTTTGAAACTTCTTCTAAATTTCCTCCTTGGGCTCCCACGCCAGGTACTAGCAAGAAATGATCAGGTGCCAAGGTTCTTATATGTGCTAAGTCTTTTGATTGCGTAGCGCCTACCACATACATCATTCGGTCGGAATCAGCCCAGGTTTGTGACACTTTTAATACCTCTTCAAAAAGATAGCCGTTTTCAGTCTTGATTCTTTGAAAATCTGCGCCTCCTACGTTCGATGTTAAAGCCAATAGAATAACCCATTTGTTTTCAAACTCCAAAAAGGGTAGCACAGAGTCACTGCCCATATAAGGAGCTACTGTAATCGAATCGAAGTCTAAACCAGAGGATTCTTTGTCGAAAAAAGTTCGCGCATATAAACTGGACGTATTGCCAATATCTCCTCTTTTAGCATCCGCTATTGTAAAGTGACTTTTCGGGATATATTCAATTGTTTTTTGAAGACTTTCCCAGCCTCTGGCTCCCATGGCTTCGTAAAAAGCAATATTAGGCTTATATGAAACACAGTAATCCAAGGTGGCATCAATAATCTGCTTATTAAAAGCAAAAATAGGATCCTTTTCTTGGAGCAAATGGCTAGGAATTTTTTTGATATCGCTATCAAGTCCTACACATAAATAGGATTTTTTCTGTAATATGTTGTTATAAAGCGTCTCCTTTGTCATGATTTATTAAATATTGTTACGAAATTACAACACGTGCGAATAGATTCATAAATTTGTGCCGATATTAAAGGTTATTCTCCAAAATATATAATAGAAGACACATGCAGATTCGCAAAACAGCAATAGAAGGTTTAGTTGAGCTTATTCCAAGGATATTTGAAGACGAGCGCGGTCTCTTTTTTGAATCTTTTAATGCAGGCGTGTTTGAAAGGCTTGGGCTACCAACCGAATTTGTTCAGGATAATCAGTCATTTTCAAAAAAGGGTGTTGTGAGAGGTTTACACTTTCAAAATGCTCCTTTTGCGCAAGGTAAGTTGGTTCGAGTTATTTCAGGTAGGGTGCTGGATGTAGCTGTAGACATACGTCCTGAATCGCCTACTTTTGGTAAGTATGAAGTTTTTGAATTGCGGAGTGATCTTCATAACATAGCCTACTTACCCGAAGGATTTGCGCATGGCTTCGCCGCTTTAGAAGATTCCATTTTTAGTTATAAGTGCACTAATCTGTATAATAAAGAATGTGAATCGGGGATACTATGGAACGATCCAGAGCTAAATATTGATTGGGGTGTCTCCAATCCTAATGTTTCGGAAAAGGATCTAGTATTACCATCATTTAAGGAATTGTTTAAGTCACAAGGAATATAGAGGGTTACGACGGCTACAATCTGTCTTTCATTCCTATTTTTTTTGGTAATCGGTTTTTAGGTCAAAGTTGGAACGGCGTTGATGGCCGATGTTTATCCATTGAATTCCAAAACCAAAACGGATAGTGACAAATTGTGAAACGGCGTTTATAGACTTCTCCTACTTTTCGAATAGTTCCTCAATCGCCTTTATGGCGATTTTTTTTGCTGAGTTAGCATTTTGGCCAGTAATAAGTCTTTCGTCCATTTCTATAAATTCAATAAAGGGAATCATTGATTTGGTGAAATGGGCTCCTTTTTCTTTAAGGGCGTCTTCCAATGAAAATGGAGATTCGCTTATAAAGCTCATTAATTTTTCCTCTAAATTCGAGAATCCGGTAACGTATTTATCTTCAAGAAATGACTTGCCATTGTTAGTTTCGATGTTTAATAAGGCTGCAACACCGTGGCCAACTGCTGTGATCATACCTCCATTTTTATAAATGGTACCTGCAATTTGGGTAATCTGGTTATTGTTTGGAAAATCCCACATGGCACCAGGTCCCCCCACAAAATAAATAAGCCGGTAATCATCTGGTTCGATTTCATTAGGGGATAATGAATGATTTTTTTTGTTTAAAAAATCGGTATTAGTAAGGTATTTGGTGTTGATTTCGTCCTTACTTTCTAAGCTTCTTTTATCAACCGGTATGCTTCCTCCAAATGGACTCATTATATCAATAAGGAGTCTTTTTCTGGACATTACTTCATAAAAATGGGTAAGCTCGTTCAGCCAAATTCCCGTTTTAGCCTTTTTGGAGGGGTATGTATCATAATTAGTACAAACTATAAGGACTTTCATAATGAAACAATCGGTTGTGCTCTATGGCAATGAGTGATTTTGACATTAAGATATCTTCTTTTAGGTTAGTTTGGTAATAAAAATCACTTTTATATTAAGTGATTTTTATAGGCGAACGATACAGCCGCTGCGGTGGACTTTGTTCCGGTCTTTTCTAAAACCCGTAATCGATGTCCTTCTACGGTTCTGACGCTAATAAATAATTTTTCGGCAATTTCAGCGGTGGACAGTCCATCACAGATGAGTTGCAGTACTTCCTGCTCTCGTGGTGATAGGGATACATTGCAAGCGTTGGGGAAAAATGGATGTTTGTTTTGGGGGCGGTGCGCCATTTTTCGGTGCATAGCTTTAGACACAAAGTCATTATAGTAAAAGCCCTCTTCGCAAACACGCA